>CAYTDH010000473.1:0-3820 GCA_964436325.1 uncultured Tangfeifania sp. | reverse complement strand
AAAGGATAGAAAAAATCATAAACAATACAATAAAACTTTTGTTTTATTTATCGACTGTTGCAGTATTTAAAAAAGAATAATACTTTTATCTGTCACCGAAATAAAAAAATGTCCAAAAAAGCCTATGGGGAAAAAAGTATAGGATTCGAAAATAATTATTACAAATAAAAAACAATCAATTATGGAAAACAATGCACATTCGGGCCATTCCGGAAGCGGCTCGAGTTATCATGTGAACAAGGAAGAAGGAAAGTGCCCCGTTACGGGTGCCACAGCCAAGCACAGTGCCGGCGGGGGAACGACTAACCGTGACTGGTGGCCCAACCAGTTAAATTTAGATATTCTGCGTCAGCATTCATCATTGTCCGACCCCATGGATCCGGATTTCAACTATGCAGAAGAATTTAAAAGTCTTGATCTGGATGCGGTAAAAAAAGATATTTTCAAATTGATGACCACATCACAGGACTGGTGGCCGGCAGACTACGGTCATTATGGTCCTTTATTCATCAGGATGGCCTGGCACAGCGCCGGGACTTACCGTATTGCCGATGGCCGGGGTGGTGCTGGCAGTGGCACTCAGCGCTTTGCCCCGCTGAACAGTTGGCCCGACAATGCCAACCTCGATAAAGCACGTATCCTCCTTTGGCCGGTAAAACAAAAATACGGCAAAAAGATTTCGTGGGCCGACCTGATGGTGCTGGCCGGAAACTGTGCACTTGAATCGATGGGGTTCAAAACATTTGGTTTTGCAGGCGGCCGTGAAGACGTTTGGGAAACGGAAAAGGATATCTACTGGGGAGCCGAAGCCGAATGGCTGGGTGACAAGCGTTACACCGGAGACCGTGAACTGGAAAATCCATTGGCTGCCGTACAGATGGGGTTGATCTACGTAAATCCCGAAGGGCCCAACGGCAATCCCGACCCCCTGGCTGCTGCACGCGACATCCGGGAAACGTTTGCCCGCATGGCCATGAATGATGAAGAAACAGTGGCTCTTATTGCCGGAGGACACACTTTTGGAAAAACCCATGGTGCCGGTGACCCGGAAAAATACGTTGGGCGCGAACCCGCGGCTGCAGGCATTGAGGAACAGGGCCTGGGCTGGAAAAACACAATGGGAAAAGGAAATGCTGAAGACACCATCACCAGCGGCCTTGAGGGAGCATGGACCAAGACACCCACCCAATGGAGCAACAACTATTTTGAGAACCTGTTCGAATACGACTGGGAACTGACCAAAAGTCCGGCCGGTGCATACCAGTGGAAACCCAAAGGCGATTCCGGAGCTGGTACCGTTCCGGATGCTCATGACCCTTCAAAACGTCATGCTCCCATGATGCTTACAACAGACGTTGCGCTGAGGATGGACCCCATCTACGAACCCATCTCCAGGCGTTTTTATGAAAACCCGGATGAATTTGCCGATGCTTTTGCCAAAGCATGGTATAAGCTTACCCACCGTGATATGGGCCCCATATCGCGCTACCTCGGTCCTGAAGTCCCGAAAGAGGAACTTCTCTGGCAAGATCCGGTTCCTGCAGCTGACCATGAATTAATTGATGATCAAGACATTGCTGATCTGAAAAATAAAATTATGGACTCCGGGTTAACCGTTTCCCAATTGGTATCAACTGCATGGGCATCGGCTTCTACATTCCGCGGGTCCGACAAGCGGGGAGGTGCCAATGGAGCACGTATCCGGCTTGCCCCCCAAAAATACTGGGAGGTTAACAATCCTGCCCAGCTTACCAGGGTACTGGATACCCTTGAAAGCATTCAGAAAGAATTCAACAGCGCCCAGTCAGGCAACAAGAAGGTTTCGCTGGCCGATTTAATTATCCTGGGAGGTTGCACCGGCGTTGAGCAGGCGGCTAAAAAAGCCGGTCATGAAGTGAAGGTGCCATTCACACCGGGTCGTACCGACGCTTCGCAGGAACAAACCGATGTTGAGGCATTTGCCGTGCTCGAACCCCTGGCCGACGGATTCCGGAATTACACCAAAGCCAAATTCAGCGTTTCGGAAGAGGAAATGCTCGTTGACAAGTCACAACTGCTGGACCTTACCGCACCGGAAATGACCGCGTTACTCGGGGGCCTTCGCGTACTGAACACCAATTATGATCAGTCAAAGCATGGTGTTTTCACGCACAATCCGGAAGTCCTTACCAACGACTTCTTCAAAAACCTGCTTGATTTAGGCACCACATGGAAAGCCACTTCAGAGTCGGAAGACGTATTTGAAGGGCGCGACCGGGCAACAGGTGAACTGAAATGGACTGGCAAACGCGTTGATCTAATTTTCGGTTCGAACTCAGAACTCCGCGCCATTGCCGAAGTCTACGGTAGTGAAGATGCTCAGGAAAAATTCCTGAAAGATTTTGTGGCTGCATGGGACAAAGTGATGAACCTCGACCGGTTTGATGTGGATTAAAATCACGATGGCCTCTCAGGCTTAAAAGAGATAGCGTAATTTGCACTTGTGCAAGATTTAAAAGGTGGTCCGGTGGGGCCACCTTTTTTTTGGGAAAAGTCCATTATTTATTTATAAGACCACTCCCAAAAGCCTAAAAATAAAATAATACTACGATGCGACAAAAGTTTCTATATATTAGAACTTTTTACTATTTTTGTAATGAAAAAAATACTAAATGCGACAAAAGTTTAAAGTCATTTTGCTTGGAGAAGTTTGGGATCTGCTTGACTCAATTGATGAGAAATCAAGAGATAAAATTCTTTATAACATTGATAAAGCTAAATATGTAAATGACCCTGAATTATTCAAAAAATATGACGATTGGATTTGGGAATTTAGAACCAAATACAAAAAGACTTATTACCGATTGTTGGCATTTTGGGATAAAATTGATAAAAAAAAGACATTAGTAGTCGCAACTCATGGGATTATCAAAAAAACAGATAAAATACCGAAAGCAGAGATTGAAAAAGCGAAAGCCACTATGAAACAGTATTTTGAGCAAAAATTAAAAAATGAAAATCATGAAAAATACTAGATTGAGAATTTACACATTAGATGAAGCAAAAGACAGGCATTTGGGTAAAAAGGGCACAGATAAAAGAGATAAATATGAATACGAATTACGTCTTGATTTGCTTGGAGAAATGATAAAACAAACCCGAAAGGAAAGGCATTTAACCCAATCACAACTGGGAGAAATGATTGGAGTCCAAAAATCCCAAATATCACGGATTGAGCGAAACGCCAAAAATGTAACGATTGAAACCATTTTGAAAGTATTCAGAGCATTAAAAGCAAAAGTCCATTTTAATGTGGAATTATTAGACGGGGAAATAAAAATTGCCTAATCCAGGATAACTGCATGGTCAAATAATTTGATTTACTTATTGAAAAATGCTGACCTGGAAATGTGTAAGGAGACGGGATTATTTTTGGGGATTTTGATGAAGGTTCAGATGCAGGAACCACCACCTTCTCAATTTAGGAATTCTTTTGGTCATCGATTTCGTTTTTATTGTCTGGCCTTCTTTGTTTGTTTTGAAAAAAATATTAGTTTTGCGCTCGCATTATTTCAGAGGAAATGCAACGGCCAAGGCCTTTTGCGATCTGGGGAAGTGCAAAACAAGTTTCGGGGTGTGGCGCAGTCTGGTTAGCGCACTCGTCTGGGGGGCGAGGGGTCGGAAGTTCAAATCTTCTCACCCCGACTTAAAAATCAAGGAGTTAGATTGAATTCTAACTCCTTTTTTATTTCTGGTTGAAACAATCTGTATTTCTAAAACTAATATCCATCCAAATCACCTAAGTAAAATCAATGGATGACAAGTAATAAAATTAGTGGTT
>CAYTDH010000472.1:0-3822 GCA_964436325.1 uncultured Tangfeifania sp. | reverse complement strand
CCCACAAACGAAAACACCAGCGTAGCATCATCCGGAATATCTGTCAACGAATATTCGCCATCCGCATTGGTCACCGTTCCCTGAGTTGTGCTTTTAACGACCACAGTAACCCCCGGCAGCGGCTCGCCGGATTCGTCGGTTACCGTTCCGGAAACAGTAGCTTGCTGGACCGATAACCAGTTGAAGGGGTTATCCCGGTTATAAAGGGCAATTTGCTGCCCAATAACCTTGTAATTCGTTTGGGTTCCGTCAAGAATCTGTTCCAAAACCTCAAATACGGTTTTGTTCTTGACGCGAATGGATACTTTCCGTTTTACATCCACCTCTTCATTGTAGAAAAAACGGAATTCACTCTGTTTCTCGATCTGAAGCAGGACTTCCTCGATCTGTCCATTGGAAACCTGCAGGTTCAGTTTTGTGGTCTGTGCATACGTTCCGGTGGCAAAGAGGGAAGCAACCGAAACAAACAACAATAACCCCGTAATCTTCATCTTTCTGAGAAATTGACGGTATAGGGTACACCCATACCAGGTTTGAAAATTTTTCATAAATTTGTTTTTGAAGTTTGACTAATACTTTTTTTAAGAAATTGGTCTTTTAAAGGTGGAAATGGCGGTTTCCACCTTTTTTCTTTTGACTAAGAAGAATCGAAATGCATTTTTTTTGGTTTCATAGGTTTTGTTTTATTGCGTTAGATAAAAACTAAGGAGAAGCAATGGTCAGCACCCGTGTGTCCTTGTCGAAGGAATAAGTGATGGGTGTGGTGACCTTTATCAGCTCCAGCACTTCAATGAATGTTTCCATTTCAATGGTTCCGGTATATTTCAGGTTCCTGATGCGCTCCCCTTTCAAATCAATGTCCACGTTGTACCAGCGCTCCAGGCGGGCAACAATGTTTTGAAGGGGCTCTTCCCTGAAGATGAGTTTGCCCTCTTTCCATGATGTGAAGAGCGTTGTTTCCACCTGCCGGAGTTTATACCCCTCCTCCTCAAGAATGACCTGTGTTCCGGGAGTGAGCGTGGCTCTCTTACCATCAGAACTGGTAAAAACAACGGATCCTTTCACCAGGGTGGTGGCAAAAAATCCCTCACCATAGGCTTTCACGTTGAATTCGGTTCCCATCACTTTTACCTCTCCGTAGCTGCTTTTTACAATGAAGGGTTTTTCACCCGGGACAACGTCAAAATAGGCCTCCCCCTCCAACTCCACAACACGCTTTTCATCAAAACTCCCGGGATAACGGAATTGCGAACCCGAATTGATCCAGACTTCCGAACCATCGGGAAGGGTTATGTTTGTCTTTCCGCCGTAAGGGACAGAAATGTTATGGGTGGCTACTTCCGCTTCAGGAGGTGCCTGAATGAAAAGGGAATGAATGACCAACCCCATAATCAGGACTGCTGCCACTCCCAGCAATTGCTTGTAAAGCCTGACCTTACGGGACTGCCGTTTCTGATCTTTGAGGGCGATGCGGTGATGAATCGAATCGAGCAACTGATTGTCGGGGCGAATACCAGTTTCCTTTTTGAGGGATTGATGCCAGGTTTCCTTCAAAGCTCCGTTTAACAAAAGATCTTTGCCCGGATCCTGAATACAGGAAAGGGCTTCCTCGTATTCCTCTTCTGAACATTGCCCGTGAATATATTTTTCTATCAGATGCATAAATGTCATTTACACAAGGTATACGCCAAAAAGGGAGACTACCCTTGCCCGGGATGAAAAAAAATTAAAGAAAAAGGGAAATATAAAGCAGGGTCAGCACTTCAAAATCCTTTAAATTCCTCCGCAAGAACCTGACAGCGTACAACATATGATCCTCCACCGTTTTGATGGAAATTTCCATTTTTTGGGCTATTTCCCGGTTCGAAAGGCCTTCTTCCCGGCTGAGCCGGAAAATTTTTCTTCGCTTTTCGGGCAACTGATCAACGATTCGATCAACTTTCTCTTTCAAGTCCTTGTATTCCAGGTGGTCATTAAATTCTATCTCTCTGGAAACAGCCAGTTTCCTAACCCGGCTTTCAAAGTCATGATGCCGCACCTTTTGCCGGAAATAGGTGACGATGGCATTTTTTGCAATGGTGAAAATCCAGGCATTAAACGTTTCCAAATTCTTGATATTATGGCGGTTATCCCATAACTTAATAAAAACTTCCTGAAGAATATCATTGATGTCATCTTCTACTTTCAAAAAACTTTTTGAAAAAGCATAAAGTTTGGGATAATAGTAATTGTACAATTCATCGAATGCGATTTTATCGCCGCGAATCATTCGTTGTACCCATTTTTCTATGCCGGTCTCACCTTTCATTGAAAACGAAACTTTCTTTTTTTATGTAAGTTTACAAAAAAATAACAGGTGTCCGGTCAATCCCAGACAATTTTTTGTGTTGATTCACCTTCAGCAACCTCAATTCCCTGGAGTTTCTGGTCCCTCCAAAGATATTATTCAATCCGGGATTTTAATTTTTCGGCCGTGATAAATCCATAATTCCGGAAGATTTCATTGCCTGTTTTGTCCAGGATGATTTGTGTTGGCACTGCAGAGATCCCAAAATATTTCATGAGGTTTTGCGAGTTGCGGTTCATGATGTTAATGACCACTACATTGACCCTGTTTTCTTCGGATTGCCGGATTTTCTCCAGTTCAGCCTCCATTTGTTTGCAGACGGTACAACCGGCAGACTTAAATTCCAAAAGCGAATAGTGATAGGGTTTTCGGTTCTTTTCATAGTTGAACAAAGAATCCACCCAGGCTTCACCTGAAAGTACCACCTCACTGCCGGCCTGCTCCTTCATTTTTACCGAAATAAAATCGTTCATTTTGTCTTTTAACAAGAAGGCCACAATCAGAATCAGGGCAACCAACAAAATAAAAACAACAGGCAACTTTTTCCGGATCATTTTAAAGCCTTTCTTTTGAGTAAAGATACAAAAAGAAGATCGAGATATCTAATGCCCAATTCTGTCATACCCCTTTCTTTGCTGAACCATCTCACAGGGTGGCTTTAAAAATTTTTCGAATTTTTGCTATCCTGGTATACATATTCCGTTATCTTCAGGAATTCAAAAGAGATGACAAGGAATAATGGCGGATTCAATGGATGATAATAAAAACAGGGTTCCCCGCTGGGAGGAACTGCCCAGGGAGACCAGGGAGATGACTTCATTTCTTCATCTGGTCATTTCTGAAACTTTTGAGGAGATAAACAAAGAATTTTCTCCCACTTACATCCGGTGCTTTGGGAAAAAATGCACCGGGATCATTGAAACAGCAATCAATATTGAGGAGGAGGAAATTTACTGGAGGTGCGTCGAATGCAAAAAATCGGGTGTTATCTCAGGTATTTTCGGGGAATAGCCCCCTCCTCTATTTCAATCAGCAATTACCTTAACATCCCTGAACATAAACGGATTATCACTAAGTCTCAGGTCCTTGCCGCTTGCGGTAGTCACATTGCTTAGCCTGACCTCCTTTGTTATAACATAAGGATATTGCTCCACGTAGGATTCATCGGTCATTTCGGGGTTGAAATTGGCAAAAATCGCAGGGCCAGGGTAGTCTTCGGGATGGTTGGAGTCATCGATATGAAGGTTTTCGATGGTAATCTGTTCCGGCATATAACAGGTATAGCCAAAATCATGTTGTCCTGAATAGCGCCCGTTGATGAGGCTGGCAGTGACAGGTCTGCCGCCCGCAGGCACGAAAACGCAGTTGCGGATGACAAACTCTCCCTGCCAGGTACTGCCGTAGTCGGAGCGCAGGTTGATAAGGCTCCTTCCGCGTATGGTGGTGTTCACCACAGTAAAAACGCCGCTGCCAAT
>CAYTDH010000471.1:0-3822 GCA_964436325.1 uncultured Tangfeifania sp. | reverse complement strand
CACACCCTTAATAAAAACATCTGCAAAACATGTCCGCGTGAATGACCTCGTCGGGCAGGGAGCGGTTGCCCCGATAGGTTCCTCATCGGGATACGTTCGCCTGGCGTCATCCGGTTCATTTCATTCCCGCTACTCTCCACCACCCTCCATAGAGATGAGGTTGGATGAAGAAGAGGTTTCACGGAGAAGAGGTTGCACAGAGTTGCACGGAGTGGGGCACAGAGTTTCACAGAGAGGAGGTTGGATGAAGAAGAGGTTGCACAGAGTTGCACGGAGTGGAGCACAGAGTTTCACAGAGAAGAGGTTTCACAGAGAGGAGGTTGCACAGAGTTGCACGGAGAAGAGGTTTCACAGAGGTTCACGGAGTGGGCACAGAGGTTCACAGAGAGGAGGTTGGATGAGGAGGTTGCACAGAGTTGCACGGAGTGGGGCACAGAGGTTCACAGAGAGGAGGTTGGATGAAGAAGAGGTTTCACAGAGTTACACGGAGTGGGGCACAGAGTTTCACAGTATGATTATTCTTGTTAATGGAACGCAGATGACGCTGATTGGGCTGATTTACGCGGATAAGAAAATAAAATCAGCGATTATCTGCTAAATCTGCGTTATCAGCGTTCTATTCTTTTATACTTTTTCGAAATAGGTGTCTGGATCATTTGGATCGAAATGTTCGTTTATCCAAAAGATGGTGTATAGATCTTGATCGCCGATATTGGTGATGTTATGGGTGTACCAGATGGGCATATCAACGAAGGATGGGTTATTGCCATTTAATTCAAAGTTTAGTACTTCATCTGTTCCGATTTTGCGGAGCTGGATTCTGGCTTTGCCTTTGATGACGGCGAAGCGCTCGGCTTTTCTTGTATGGTAATGGTTCCCTCTGGTTATACCGGGTACGGTGGTGGAGAACGAAACCTGTCCGCCGCTGTGGAGCTTTACGGTTTCTACGAAGCTTCCTCTGTCGTCGGTGTTTAATTTTAGATGGAAGGGGAAGAACTCTTTATGGTCTATATAGCAGAGAAAGGTGTTGAACAGGTTCTTTTCGAATTTATTGGATAGATCGGGAATAATGCCCTGGTCGAAGTAGTTGGCTTTGTATGAGTTTAGTAAGGCCAGTACTTCGGATACTTTGATTTCTTTTGTATGCGGAATCTTTTTGGTTTCACAGTGTTTCACGGTGTTTTTCACAGTGTTACTCAGTGTATTACTTAGTGCTACTCTGTGTAACTTAATATTTTTCCAGAACTCCTGAACCAACTCACCCACATAAATCAATTTCACTTCACCATCTACATCAATTTTTGGCTGTTCGTTATGGGTTAGTTGATGGCAGAAGGTGGCGATGAAAGAGTTGTAGTAGGGATTGCCGAATGGGCCGAAGACGTTGGGGATGATAAAACCTGTAAAGTGGGCATTGTTTTTTTCTGCCCAGGTTTGCAGTAATTCTCTGCCTTCTTTCTTGGATTTACCATATAGATTATCCCTTTCTTCTTGAGTTGAAGAGGAAAATAAAATATGTGGCTTTGAATTGCTTGATTCACAAGCTGAGATTAGTTTTTTAACTAAGTGAATATTTGTATCATAAATTACTTGCGGATCGCCGTGGCGGTTCATTGCAGCAAGGTGAACGATGGCATCGCATTTGGATACCCATTCCTGAAGCTTCGATTCGTCTTTAAAGTAATCATCCTCGAAGGGGACTCGTTCGACATTTTCCTGTAATCCTAAATAGTTGTATAAATGTGTACCAACAAATCCTGATTGGCCTGTTATTCCTAATTTCATAGTTGTTTTTTTTGGGTTCACAGTGTTACACAGTGTAACTCTGTGTAACTTAAATGTTACAAAATCAATCGCTTAATTCCGTTTTTTAAGCTTTTTGTGTGAAAATTAATTAATAATCCTACTTTGCTGCCTGATAATTTGAGATAAGTCAAAACTTGTGCTGTATGAACATCTGTAAATGCATCAACCGTTTTTAATTCAATGACAACCTTGTCTTCAACAAGTATATCAATACGATAACCGCATTCAAGTTTAATCTCTTCATAAACAAGAGGTAATGGCTTTTCAACTTCTACTTTTAAACCTTTTTTCTTTAACTCATAAACCAGGCATGCCTGATAGGAAGATTCCAAAAGTCCAGGTCCAAGGGCAGAGTGAACTTTATAAGCGGAATCAAGAATTTCGTGTGTTATTGTGTTGATTAACATTTATTTATTGTTTTTTTGTTACTCTGTGTTACTCTGTGCCAAACTCAGTGCAACTCTGTGAAACCCTAAAACTGGTTCCAGTCAACCCATTTATCTGCTGGGTATCTCCTTCTTTCTTTTACGGAGTCGTTGACATCTAAATCTGAAAATACCGCTATTTCGGAGTTGGGTTCAAGAGCTTTTAGTCCATTGGCATAACCGGGGGGAACATATACTACCGCGGGCTCACCGGCTTTAAGGATTTTGTATTCGGCTTTCAGGTTTTCCGAGGGGTTATCGAAATCATCGATTTTAACCCATGCGACAACAAAGCTGCCTTTCAAGGGAAAAAACCATTTGGTTTCTATTTCGTGGCCCTGCCAGGCACGGACTACAGAGGTATCAGGGTGTTGGATAGCGTAGAATCGCCGGACATCCTTTAGGTCGAAGTCGTTAACAAAGCGAAGGGTTCCGCGGTTATCTGTATGGCTGCCGCCTTTGAATATTTGTGGTTGCATATTTTTTTGTTTTACAGTGTTACACTGTGTTATACACTGAGTAACACTGTGATCCTCTTTATATCCTCTTTATATCCTCCCTAATCATCTCCAACTGCATCAACAACTCCTTCGTTTCTTCCACATTCATTCGATGGGTGTTGTGTGACGTATACTCATCTGCCAGGGAGATTTTACCCTCGCCTTTGGAGAAGTACTTGTCGTAGTTCAGGTCGCGGTTGTCGGCGGGGATGCGGTAGTAATTGCCTAAATCTTCGGCTTTCATCATATCCTCCCGGTTAATCAGCGATTCATACAGCTTTTCTCCGTGGCGCGTGCCAATGTATTTTATCTCATTATCGGCATTGTACAGCTCTTTTAAGGCCCTGGCGAGGGTATCAATGGTAGCTGCCGGTGCTTTCTGCACAAACATATCCCCGGGTTTGGCATTGTTGAATGCATACCAAACCAGTTCCACCGCATTTTCGAGGGTCATCATAAACCGTGTCATATCCGGGTCGGTGATGGTAATGGGTTTACCCTCTTTGATTTGGTTCACAAATAATGGAATGACAGACCCTCTTGAGGCCATGACATTTCCATAGCGTGTACCGCAAAGAGTGGTATTGTTGGCATTCCGGCTGGCAGCGATCATTACCTTTTCCATCATGGCTTTGGAGGTACCCATGGCATTGATGGGGTAAACGGCTTTGTCGGTGCTAAGGACCACCATTCGTTTTACATGATGCTGGATGGCGGAATCAAGAACGTTTTCTGTTCCCAGTACATTTGTTCTGACTGCCTGCATGGGAAAAAACTCGCAGGAAGGCACCTGTTTTAGGGCGGCGGCATGGAAAATAAAATCTACTCCAACCATTGCATTGTCCACACTTCGTTTATCCCGGACATCACCTAAATAAAACTTAACCTTATGGTTATTGACGCGTTTTCTCAGGTCATCCTGCTTTTTTTCATCGCGACTGAATATGCGGATTTCGGAGAACTCATTTGTGTTTAAAAACCTGTTCAAAACGGCATTGCCGAAAGAACCGGTTCCACCAGTTATTAATAATGTTTTTTCCATAATTTTTAAAGATGTATTGGATTAAATGGTTTCTAATTAAGAGGTTGCA
>CAYTDH010000470.1:1163-3822 GCA_964436325.1 uncultured Tangfeifania sp. | reverse complement strand
AGGCCATCGGGCCAAAACTGTTTCAGCTTTTCATCGGTCACTTCAATAAACTCAAGCTTAGGCTCAAGTAGCTTTTCATCGTAATGAACAGAAAATTTTGTATTTTCCTTTTCCAGTTGGATTGTCCCCGGCTTTTTTAAGCCGGCACGAAAGCAAGTTATAAAATTCAGCGAGGTCGTTTCATCTTTCAATTCCAAAAGTTTATATTGATCGCTAACTTTAAATGCCTTGTTCTTTTCCAAAATATATTTTCTTGTCCATGAACCGACCCTCGATTCTGTGGGGTAAGCATCTGAGATGTCGGCAGAAAAAACTGCCCGGTTCTTATCGTTTTGAAAAGTTGTATGTCGTGCTTTAAAACCCTTTCCGGGAGACTGATCCACTCCGTTGATCCTGGGGAGGTTATGGTACTGGGATTGCATGGTCCATATTTTATATCTGTGGGAACTGAACGTTTTTGCCGTATATTTTTCCCTGCCCACATCCACGAAAACCGGTTCGCCATTGTAATACAGCACAAAGGAGCCAGCGTCGTTGTGGTTATGGTTTTCAGCATTGAACCCGCCTTTTGCTGCAAAATAAAATCCCTTAAAGGAACCTTCCTGGTCCCGGGCGCCACCCAGTTCTGTGTCGGGCAGCCAAAAGTGGTCAATCAATGGTTCCGATGCATCGGACGATAACAATTCATCACGCACCATTAGCTGTCTAATCTGCCCTGCCGGCCCTCCGGCAAAAGAATGCATTCCCCATCCACTTTTTTGGGCCAGAAAAGCACCGAATTCTTGCATAACGGTGTCCTGAATGGATTTCCCGTACAAATAAATCTCCAACGGGTAACTTGATGTTTTGGCATCGGCATCGCCAAAATTCACAAAATAAGGGTAGTGAATGTACACCTTATAAATGTAGCTCCCCATATTTTGAATTAACCGGTTATCAAAAATGTCTAACTCACCGCCGCTCATTTTTTTTAACAAATCCAGGCTTTTGAAAAGATCGGCGCTTGCTGCTCCCCAGTAGGAAGGGCCTTCGTTGCAAGCCCCGTCATCGGGATAACTGTTTATAAAAACATCCAGCGACCGAATGATTTTTTGAACCCCGGCAATTTTTTGTTTGGCATCGTCCTCAATTAACATGATGCAATTCAGTATGTTGTAATTAATCCAGGGGTTCCAGTTATTTATATGGGACTGATCTTCGATGCCCATCCACCAGAAATCGGTTCGCTCCAGATAAGGGTCGATGGTCTTTTCTTTTAGTTCATCCCTTAAACGCTTCGAAATTAACGGATGCACTTTGTCAAACTCGTCGTGAAAAAAATACCAGGTCCACGAAAGGATATTGGCCATGTCGCCCACATTCAAATCAATGGTGCGGTCTTCCACGTCGGGCAATCCGATTGGGGCTTGCTGAAGATACATGTGGGCCGACCAGCCCCACCAGCTCTGCTCGCAGTAAAACCAAACCCCATTGATTATTTGATCGAGGAAACGCCCTTCTCCTTCCACTAATTCTCCCATAACTAATGAAATAAGAGCACCTTTTGGGGCGCTGAAAATTTCCTGGCGCCGATCGCCGGAACGGATAAATTCCAGGTAGTCGGTTGCTTTTACAGAAGGCCAATCGTAACTAAGGTACTTTTCAGCTATTTCAATGTAATCGTTTCTAAGGGTTTTAGGAATTTCAGACCAAAAAAACCGATCGGAATAAGAAGGAAAATACACCCAGGAGTCATCCATTGCAATCTTCCCGGCTAAATTAATTTCCCGGCTTTTTTGGTACAGAATATTACGGGGGGTATAATTACCAGCCCATGCCACCAGATTAAAAAAGACAGCGATGAGAAGTATAAAAACCTTCTTATTTCGTTCCAAAGTCATTCTTTTGTTTTTTAATTAATGGGTTCAAACAAAAATTTTACGTTTTTCATATCACATTTTATTTATTTGTCATTCTTTCCTTTGAATCTTTCGCCCCAGGCCATGCGGTCATTGTCTGCCGAATTAGCAAAGTTGGCAATGTGCATATGTTCCGTTTCATGGCGAAACCCGACCAGATCCTGTAGAGCTTCATTCCATTCCTCTGTATTCGTTTTTTCATCATTAAACATTTTGGCCAGTTTTGCCTCTTTTTGCGCATGTTCGAGCCCTTTTCGTAAAAATTCAATACGTTGGGCATATTGCCTGTTCTTTTCATCTGCTACAACATTGGCGGCCTCCACAAGAATTTGCCCTGCCTGATCGAAACTTTCCGGGGGGAACATCTCATGACCCCGGCGGTGATAAGTTTCCAGGGAACCTCCAAAACCGTAAATGGCACGGTTGGATGTTGTATGTGCTTCCCAAAAGTCGAAATAAGCTTTAATGTGCAGGGCAGCCGGTCCGAAAGCCAGGTAATATTCATTCAAAAGCTCCCCGATAGAATTATCAGGGCTGTTATGCAGGCGACTCAACAGGTAGAGTGTTGTTCCGTTGACAGCCCACTGACCGGTCAACGCATCGAAATCGGTGCCAATTGAACCGTTTTGATAAACGTACTGAAACTCTTCGGCCATTTGCCGTGCGAATACATGGGGCATAGAGCCGCCATTGTACATATAATTGGGTCGGTAGTAAAGGGTGGCACCGGTATCTTTCCACTTTTGCCACTGTTTGCGCAG
>CAYTDH010000470.1:0-1063 GCA_964436325.1 uncultured Tangfeifania sp. | reverse complement strand
AGTCGATCATCTTGCCAACGCGGTGTCCGGGTACGGATATGGCGCCGTACCATTATTGGTTTAATCGTCTCATTCCATTCTCCGATTTCGATACGATTGGCTGGAGGAACATGCGTACCCAACTCTCCAGGCCAAAGCCAACGCACGCCCAAAGTTCGTTCAAGTAGTTCGTACACCCCCCATAATGTGCCCGAATGATGGTTATGGAAATCGAGCGGGTCACCATCTCCATCATTGCCAACAATAAAAAAATCATCACCTGTAGAGCGGATAATACATTGTTCGGATTCCAGATCTTTGTGAACAATACCTGCCTTTCTTGCAGCGTTAGACTGACCTATGTAGATACGATGCTTTACAGATGATATATTTTCAGACTCTTTTCGAACAGGAATCGTCACGCCCGTTGCCCGTTTTATATGATATACCATTTCCTCTGCCGCATAAGCTGCTATACTGTAAGGATCTTCGGCAGTAACGATCACTGCTTCTTCCACATCGTTCTCAATCCAAACCATCTCGGATCGATCCTCCTCCAGGCAACTTACAAAAAAGCAAACTGAAAATACAGAAATGAGAAAATAGTTACATTGTTTCATCAAGTATATTTTAAATTATTTGGCAATTTCATCCTGCTCTTGTCCCCATTCTTTATTTGGCTCAGGCCCCATTTCATAAACAAGTTCCCCGCCATTTACAATTTCTTCGTGTTTCAGCCACGAACGGTGAATTGTTTCTCCGTTCAGGACTGCCGTCTGGATATAGATATTTTCATCACTTAGGTTACCGGCCTTTATGGTAAACTTTCCTCCTTTGTAAATGGAATTGTCGAGATCAATAGATACTTCATCGAATATGGGTGCTGTAAGCTGGTAAACCGGGTCGCCGGGACAAACCTGGTAAAGACCCATAGCGGCCATATTATACCAGGCAGCCATGCAACCGTAATCACCGTCCATTTCTTCGAGGTAACCGTCTGGTGTTGCTTTATATACGCGGTCGAAAATGGGCTCCGGGAAAAAGCCGTGTGTCCCGTACAACTGGACAATGGGTTCGGTAAGGA
>CAYTDH010000469.1:0-3841 GCA_964436325.1 uncultured Tangfeifania sp. | reverse complement strand
TGAAAGTATTTAGGAAATCGCATTTTTTGTCATTTCGATCCGCCGATCGGCGGAAGGAGAAATCTGTTGAAGTAGGGAGAGATTTCTCCTCCTGCGTCGTCGAAATGACAGGTCCCTTCAACATTTGTCATTTCCTCATCATGTTCAAAAATTTTGGGAGAGGTCTCCGAGCGAAGCGAACCCTATACCAACCGCAACCCATTACAATTTCCCAATTTATCAATTTGTCAATATCCAATCTATTCCCGAGCGAAGCGACCCCCTACCAACCGCAACCCAAAACAATTTCACAATTTCCCAATTTGACAATTTATCAATTTGTCCATTTATCAATGTCCCAATTTGACAATTTTACTATCTTTAGACGACTTAAACCCTCGCTTATGGTGCTGAACAAAAAATTTCCCGTAAAGGTGCTTTGGGTATTTCTCATGGCAGCAACTGTTTTTTCCTCCTGCAAGAAGTATGTTTTTGACGAAATAACCCTCACTCCGGAGGCCGGGCTTCCCTTGTTTTATGGCCAGATATCGCTCACCGACATTCTGATGTATGAAACCGATTCAATGGTATACCTTTACGAAGGGGAAGATGAATTGATGCACCTTGCTTTTGAGCAAAACCTGGATACCATAACAGCCAATGATTTTTTTGAGGGGTTTTATGAGACGGATACCGTTATCCGGGATTTCATCCCGCTCGATTTTGTGGATGATTTTTATGAAATCCGCACTGACCTGGATGCCAAAGTCTCGTTCGACGAATCCATTGACATTTACCGGATTGATTCCATTCGCCTGGATTCATGCCTTTTATTGGTTGAGCTTGAAGCCGATTCCAGCCGTTTTGATACCCTGTCGCTGGAGGTTCCTTCATTCTTTAATGCGGACGGGGACCCCGTAACCGTGGAATTTTCGGCTGAGGACCACCATTCCGCAAAAGTGGTGAGTTTACACAATGGCGCGATTTACCTGGAACCTGCCCTGGATACTCCTGGCCTGATGAATCTTAAGATGCATCTGAAATTTTCAAGAAAGGATGGGAATCAGGGAACAATGGGACAGAAGCTCAGGTTTATGCTGTACGATTTGAAGATCAAATCCTTTCACGGACGGTTTGGGAATATGACGGAAACGATCGACCAGTCCGGCGCGTTTATGGACAGCATTCCCTTTTTGGAGAATGAATCGGTTTTTTTGGATATCGCTGAACCCGAGGTGTATCTTTTTTTTCGTAACGGGTTTAATTTTCCGTTTGCTTTTCAAAATCTGAACCTGGAAGCCGGGGATGCCCTGTACAGGCAGAAGATAGAAGGGGTTCCTCCTGTGATAGAGGTGAATGCCGGGACCAACGGCGATTGGGGATACGGAGAGGGGGTGTTTTTACCGAAGACCAATCTTGAAACGGTGTTGGGAAGTTTTCCCGAACAGATCTTTTTTAAAGGAGATATCCTGCTGAATCCGGGAGACATGGAAACCCCCAACTCGATTTTTAAAAACGATTCCATGTTCATCGGAATCAAAGGGGATATCCCGCTGGACCTTCAGATTTCGGAAGTGGTCTACCGCCAGCAGATGGAATCGGTGAACCTGAAAGAAGTATTGGATGATGCTTTTGAAGCGGTTAAATTTAATGCGATCATCAAAAATAATTTTCCTGCCGAATTGACGGCACAGGTGTTTTTCATGGATGCCGGCGACCGCATTGTTGCCAGGGCCTTTAAAGAACCTCTGGTTATTAAATCGGGAAATTCCGAAACCAATCAACACTTTGAGAAGGCGATGTCGGCTGAATTTAAAGGGGAAACGCTGGATGCCATCCGGGAGAGCCAGCCCATGCTCGAACTGCGGTTTCTGACTACCGACGGGAACGGCAACAGGATGGTCCGTTTTTTAGCCACCCATAATCTCGATTTTAACTTTTTTGCTTTTGCCAAAACTAAAATTCAACCCTGAACCCAATGAATTGGAAGAAAATCACCCTGTTAAGCTTTTTGTTTTTTTGGATTGCCGGCGGCGGGTATGCCCAGGATGCTCATCTGCTTTTTACCGGGAATATACCCTACAATAACCTGTTTAATCCTGCGGTTCAACACGACACAGCGGTTATTGTATTCAGTCCTTTGGCCACAGGTGATTTGGGAAGCAGTACTTTTGGACTGAGAGAGACCTTTAGCTGGGGGCCTGAAGGAAAATACAAATACTGGGATATTCCTTATTTGATGGAAAATTCAGAGGAGGAAAATTTCTTAAACCTTCAGCTCGACCGTTCGCTTCTCTACCTCGGCAGGCAGTTTCAAAAGGGATGGTATACCTCATTTTCCATCCATCAGCGAAGCAGTTATGACTTCATGATTCCCAAAGGATTTTTTGAGCTTACCCGTGGAAATGCCGACTATGAGAACGAAACGCCCCGGAATATCAATTTGGATGGGCTGTCGATTAACAGTCTGTCCTACACCGCTTTCTCTTTTGGAGTGAATAAACAGGTCAGTCCTGTATTCCGTCTGGGTTTACACCTAAAACTCCTCAACGGAGGTTCGTTCACCCAAACACATAATTTTGAGGCGCGGATTGAAACACGGGAGTCGTTTGACGAAACCTATATCGGGGCCGACATTCGTTATCAGCAGTCAGCCCCCGGCATCAATCCCGATCAGGAGGGGTACTCGTTCAATGCTGCGGATTTCCCGCAAAACATGTTCTGGCACTCCCGGTTCTTCAGGAATCTGGGGGCTGCGGCGGATGTCGGGTTTGTCTATACCCCGGATATTAAGACCACCATTCAGGGAGCGGTTTTTGATGTGGGATTCATCGACTGGAATGCCAATCAGCTTGATGTGCGTTACCAGGGGGAATATTCGTTTTCGGGATTTGATTTATCCCCCGATGAGCAGGGGAGGGTGGATGTTGAAGCTTCTTTTGAATCGGTGATGGACAGGATCCAAAACACTTTTGAACCAGAACTGGATGATTCCTCTGTGCTCCGCACGCAGTTGCCTTCGGGAATACTCCTGGGTGTCCGGCGTTCGCTGGGGAACCGCTTTTCATTGTTCGGTCTTTTCAGGGCCAGGGATTACGATTTTCATCAGGATTACCGCTATACCCTGGGGTTTATTTATCAGCCCTCTCCCCATTTTGATTTTTGCTTATCCACTTCCCATAAAAACGGTCGGGCAGGGAATTTGGGCGTTGCCCTGGTTTACCGGAAGAGTTGGTTCGACGCGTTTTTCTCCACAGAGAATGCAGAGTTCCTGGTGAGCAACAGCAACAGTATTAATTTGTCGGTGGGATTAAATTTGCGGCTCTTTTGAGAAGAGAGAATTATCCACAGATGAACACGGATGGCACACAGATGAACACAGATGGGATGATTCACAGATGTTCGCAGATTTCTCGCTTTCCTGCCAATCACGGATGTTTGTAAATTTTTCATATGATTAAAATTGTTTACTTTCAAAGGTATCATATGGAACCCGCCTGCCTACCGGACAGGCAGGTATGTATTTTAATCATTTCCTTGGGTGTAAGGATTTTACATGCTCGTTTCATAATTCCAAAACCGTCGGCGTCGCTCCAAACATTCCGTTGGCTGAAAAACAAACACAGCTGATCGTTTCTCAAAACACCGAATACCCCGAAGCGACACCGACGGCAGTTCTTCGGGGCCGCTTCAATAGCTGTCATTCCGAGTCCCCACCCAAATTTTTAGGCATAATTAGGAAATGACAGATCTTTATTTTCCTGTCATCGTCCAATGGACTGTCATTTCGAGATTGCACCCAAAAATTTTTTGGCATAATGAGAAGATGACAGATAAATTATTTCTGTCATTTGTTCCACAG
>CAYTDH010000468.1:0-3843 GCA_964436325.1 uncultured Tangfeifania sp. | reverse complement strand
CAAACAATTTTGGTTCTTTGCGTTTAACCGAAACAGAATAGGGTCCATCCGTTATTTTATTCAGGTCAGTAAGATCAGCCAATTCTATCCTTTGCCGTTTTCCGTAGCTTTTAATGTCCGGGGAAGGTGTAATCCTGGGATCCCAAATCTTTTCCTTACCTGTTGACGTAAAAGGCTGTTCCGGATTAATCACCGCCACCTCATCACAAGCAAACAGTTCAAAATTTTTCATCCAACTGGTGTAGGCTAAAATACGGTAAACGCCTGTGCTTAGCGAATCGGGGAGTTGAAAATAACTATGTCCGGCGTCTTTGGAAAGGGTTACTTTCTTCCTTAAAACAGAAGTATTGCTGCTGTTTATGAGTTCCACAAAAGCAAGATTGCTCAGCTCGTTTTCGTGCAATGAGTTGGTGCTCAACAACGAAAACCAAAGAATTTCTCCGGGGAAAAGGACCTGCTGACTTGTTTGAATAACAATATCTTCATCCGGAAATTCAATCGGGTTGTTTTGCCCATTCAGGGGCATAAGCCCCGGACATGCCAACAAGAAAAATACTATTTTAATATACTTCAACATTTTTTTATTCCCAAAAAGGTGGTTCTTCATTTGTTCCTTCATTCAGACAGTCGATGCACTGCGGCGCAGTATTATAAATGGGAACATTCTTGTCTTCAATTTCTCCAAAATAGACATAACCCGGAAGGGGCTGATATGCATAGAGGCAATCCTCATAACCGGTGTACGTTCTTATGCCGTGATCCGGTTTGTCGATAAAAATTCGTTTCTCCTTTACATCAGAAACCATAAAATACCCCAGCGATTTTTGATTGGTAGAACAGCAGGTTATGTTGCCATAAACAGCACTTGGGGTTTTATCAAACATGCTTCCTATGTTCTCGTTACTGTTTTTTAGCTTGCTCCAGAATGAATACAACTCCTTGTTCATGGCGTATTGCTTAACAAGGATACTGTATTTAATATGGAGTTGATTTCCACCGGGACCGATACTTTTCAAAAGAAAACCTGGGATGGCGTTTACATCCTGATTTTCGGTGGAGGCCATTTTTATCGTATTCGATTTTTCAGTAACCCAACAGTGGCGCAATTCATCGTTTGGTTTAACCACCTCGTCGTAGATCATTCCAACGACGTTGGCAACTTTAACTTCATTTGGAATTTTTATCTCCCAGGTCTCTTCATATTCCCATTTCACATAACTGGTTTCCCCATTGTTCCCTTTGGCATCAATATATATATCGAGCCATTTCTCCTCCCTCGGTATTATCCCGGAATAGTCAGTATGGAAGGATTCTTCATAATATACATCTTCAATTTCAGGACCTTTAACCAGTTCAACGGTTGAAGATTCATATTGCATTCCCCCGGGAGTGGTAATATTTAAAGAATATCCAACCCCTTCCTGGGCCTGAAGGTCTTTTTCGGGGGTTTCATACCAGCCATCGGCATGCTCGTATAGCGTGTACATTTTACCATTGGTATCAAATATTTCAACCAGTGCACCGCTAACCGGCACTTCGTTCACGGTGGTATCGAGAGGCACCGATGAAGATAAACGAACCCGGAAAGGACCCGTTTCGTTGGTTATTAATCCTTCAACAACCAACATGCTTTCATATGTTTCTATGTCGATATCCGGGTTAAATGGTTCTTCACAAGAGAACAACATCGCTCCAAGCAAAAATGACACGATAATATGGAATGGTTTTTTTTGCATCATTAAAAATTGAAGTTGTAAGTGATGGTTGGAATTGCCGTACCAAATATGGAAAGCCGATACCCTTTAAAATGGTCTCCTTCGCTCCGGTAATAAACCGAGTAGGCATTTTTACGCGCGGTGAGGTTGTACACCGAAAACGACCAGGACCCATCAATGAGTTTATCTTTTTTTAAGTTTCTGTCTATCGTTACCGAAGCGTCAATTCGAAAATAGTCGGGTATTCTGTACTGGTTGTAATCTGAATAGTGGAGAAAAACCTGGTCGCCGAGTTTATATTTGGTAACGGGGTACGTAATGGGTCGCCCTGTTGAATAATTCATCATCACTGACAGCACAATTCCCCGTGCAGGTTCCAGGTTTGCCAGGATGTTTAGGTTGTGGGGCTTATCGTAATTGGCAGGGAAATATTCCCCATCATTGATGCGTTCTTCTTCAAAGTCCGATTCCGTTCTAATCAGGGTCCTGGAGTAGGTATATCCCATTCGTCCATAGAACCGTTCCCCGTTTTTCTGTAAAGAGAACTCTGCTCCATAGGATTTTCCCAACCCATTTAAAATTTCGGTTTCAATATGGTCGTTAAGCAAAAGATCGGCACCTGCTTTGTACTCCTTCATATTATTCATTCGCTTGTAAAACCCTTCAACCGACATTTCCAATGTACGCTGGTAGTTCGATTTAACAAGCCCTGCCGAGAGCAGATGTCCGCGTTGCGGGGGCAAATATTCATCGCTCAACTTCCAGGTATCGGTAGGCGAAATGGCTGTTGTGTTGGTAAGCATGTGTAAAAATTGCGTAGTCGTGTTGTAGCTGAATTTTATTGCGGTGTAACGGTTTAAACTATAGTTCGACGAAAACCGGAATTCAGGATAGATATAGTGTTTTTCAATTGAATTTACATCCGTTTCAACGGTTTCAATCAAATTTGCTTCGGTAATGGGCAGACCTTCCCTGTAGATATTTTTTTGACCATCGGCAAGCGATAAGTAACCCGCTAAACGAACTCCTGTTTCCAATTTTAACGCGCTAAAAGGACTTAATTCTGCACCAGCGAACAATCCATATTCCAGTCCGCGCTCTGTTTGGGTGGTAAGGGGAGTCAATTCCGAAGTCGGAGGAGTTTTTCTTTCGCCGGGCTCAATAAAGTACCATTGCAATTCGCCCCCCAAATTCACTTTTACATCCTCGTTTATGGTTTTTTGGGTAAGGTTCTTAAAGGAATAATTTTGAAGCGAATGAATCATTTCGAAAGCCCGAAGCGAATCGTTTTTATTGGCTATATTGTATCCAAACGCACTTAGCGACAATGCATTTTGCATTTCCCAGTTGTTCTCAAACCGCGTTTTCAGTGAAGATGAAGCCAGAATATTATAGTAATTATAGGTGGTATCGCTTCTTAATTGAAATCCATCTTCGCTGCCATACAGGTTAATCGTAAGGTCATTATTCTTATTCAGCCTGAAGTTAAACTTGCCCTGAAGATCATAGAAACCAACCGAACTTTTGTAAAGCTCGTCAACAGCAATCTGGTTCAAAATCCAATCGGAATAGGTGCTCCGGAAACTCAGAAGGAACGATACCTTGTCTTTAATTACCGGTCCTTCCACCATAAACTTAGCTGAAACAGGGCTTATACCGCCGGCTCCCTGAATTTTTTCAGCATCAGCATCTTTGGTATTAATCTGAAAAACCGAAGAAATGCGGCCGCCATATTTAACCGGGAAACTTCCTTTGTAGAGGTTGGCGTCCTCAACTACATCGGTGTTTATCGCAGAGAAATTTCCAAAAAAGTGAGACGGATAATAAATGGGAGTCTGGTCGACTAAAATAAGGTTCTGATCGGTTTTTCCACCCCGTACATTAAAACCCGATGCGCCCTCTCCAACCGTCGCAACACCCGGTAAAATAAGGGTGCTTTTCATGATGTCGGGTTCGCCCAATAGTTTTGGCAGGTTTTTCACCGATCGCACATCAATACGTTCCATTCCAACGTCAACCCTGTTCAGGTTTCCTTTCTGGTCACCCATAATTTCCACATCGCCAATTAAGTTTACCTTAGGTTCCATTTCAACGTTTAACCGGCCATCGGCATACAATTGAATTTGGC
>CAYTDH010000467.1:0-3849 GCA_964436325.1 uncultured Tangfeifania sp. | reverse complement strand
TATTCCGATATCGGCTGCTATGGCAGTGAAATCAGCACCCCCAACCTGGACAGCCTGGCTGCAGACGGGTTGCGGTTTACCCAGTTTTACAACACAGCCCGCTGCTGCCCCACCCGGGCTTCATTGATCACCGGCCTGCATCCCCACCAGGCGGGAGTGGGACATATGATGAACGACCGGGGGACCCCGGCTTACCAGGGAGACCTGAACCAACAATGTGTCACCATTGCAGAAGTACTCCAATCAGCCGGTTATTCCACTTACATGACGGGAAAGTGGCATGTCACTCCCCTGAAACCCTCGGTTGATAATCCGGATAAAAAGAACTGGCCGCTTCAGCGGGGGTTCGACCGCTTTTTTGGAACCATCCACGGAGCAGGCAGTTTTTTCGACCCTAATACCTTAACCTCCGGAAATGATTTTATTACCCCTTCGGAAGAGTTTTACTATACCGATGCCATCAGTGACACAGCGACAAAATTCATCCGGGAACATAAAGCCGGCAACCCCTTCTTTTTATATGTACCCTACACCGCAGCCCACTGGCCCATGCATGCCCTTCCCCGCGACATTTCCAAATACAAAGGGATGTACGACAATGGCTGGGATGAATTACGGAAGGAACGGTACCGGCAGATGATTGAAATGGGCCTCATTGAACCCAACTGGAAGGTTTCTCCGGCATACCCCGCCAGGAAATGGGAAGAAACTGAATTAAAAGATTGGCATGCCGCCTGCATGGAAGTTTATGCGGCCATGATCGATAACATGGACCAGGGGATTGGTCGAATCGTGAAGGCCCTTGAAACCAAAAACGAACTGGAGAATACGCTCATTTTCTTCCTGCAAGACAACGGGGCCTGCGAAGAGAGCTATGCCTTCAACCGCCGTGGCGATGACACCATCCGGGTCGATCCCGACACCCTCCAACCTTATCCTCCGGGAAAACTCCAACGGCGCATGGAACCCCTTCAAACCCGGGATGGCCGTCCCGTAAGAGCAGGGTACGGCGTCTATCCCGGACCTGCCGATACCTATGTAGGATATGCTGAAAACTGGGCGAACGCTTCGAACACCCCCTTTCGTATGTTCAAACACTGGACCCATGAAGGTGGTATCGCCACCCCGCTCATTGTCCACTGGCCTGAGGGTTTTCCGGCCAGAAATGAATTGCGGAGCCAGCCCGGTCAGTTGCCAGATATCATGGCAACCTGTGTCGAAGTTGCCGGGGCAGCCTACCCTGAAACATATAACGGACACACCATCCTTCCCATGGAGGGCACATCGCTGCTCCCGGCCTTTGAAAACAAAAAGCTCAACCGGGAATACCTCTTTTGGGAACATGAAGGGAACCGGGCCATCCGCAAAGGAAAGTGGAAACTGGTTTCCGAAGCCTGGTTCTGGCCCCATATGCATGATTCCATCAATGAGTTGCCGCCGGAGAAATGGGAACTTTTTGACCTGGAAGCTGACCGGACCGAATTGAATGATGTTTCAGCAACCCATCCGGAAGTTGTGAAGGAACTGGCCGCCGAATGGCTGAAATGGGCCCGCCGCACAGGAGCCGTTCCCAAACCTCCCAATAGCGGCAAAAAACCGGATTGGGTTCGAAAAAGAATTCAGGAGGGCGAAACAAAACGATAAATGAACAACCGGAAGCAAGGATGCTTTACCTTTATTTTCATGGGAAGCATGTTTTATTCTTAACTCCTGTTGCCAAAGAGTGAAAAAATAGCCGGAAAACATTTGCAAACAGAAAAAATTTATATTTTTGCACCGTCTTTAGAAAAAAGACATTGAAATGATTGACCCGTGGTGTAATTGGCAACACATCTGATTTTGGTTCAGAAGAGTCCAGGTTCGAGCCCTGGCGGGTCAACTTGTCATCCAAAGAGTACTATTTGACTTAGTACTCTTTTTTTTATGAATTTTTAAATCGGACATATTCCGGACATCCAATATACAGAATGTTCTTTACGTACCCCTTCTTTTTTAAAAAACCCAGCACTTAGGTATAAAAACAGCCTCTTTTTATCGTTCTTTAGATTCTTATAAAAAAGAAGAAAATATTCTTGAACATCTGTTACACAATCAATTACGCAATTATTTCAAAACATAATAAACCCCTGCTCCTTTTGCTCCCGAAGAAATTAAAATATTCATTTTCAAAAGCTTTCCTAAATCAATTATTCCTGAGTCCATATTGAATCATTTATGAGCCAATTGAGCCAATTATGAGCCAATCAATTTATAAGATGTTCCTGCTCCAACTTCTCCTGACCTTTCTAATAGCCTGAATTTTTCAATTAATTCTGTCAAGTCCCGTGTTGCTGTTGCTTTTGAAACTTCACAAATTTCCTGATAAATTTTATTTGTTATACTTTGATTTTCTTTAAGATATCTCACAGCCTTTATTTGCCTTGCACTTAATCCAATTTCTATCAGGCTTTTTTCGTTAAACTGACTCTTTAAAATGGTCACACTTATACCACCTGAAGAATATTCAATTATTGGTTCCGGTAGTCCAGCCTTTTTACATTCATTGATTATCTTGATTGTTCCACGTCCCCATGCTTCAATTAGTCCACCTTTGAAAAATGCACTTGCCAGAATTGGATTATGCGGACGGGATGAATGTTTCCTTTTCAAATCCTCAATTGTCAAGTCTTCTGGCAATGAACCTTCATTCCAAACAATCAGTTTATCGTCGTAAACACTTATTTGAATTGGAGCACCCATATAATCTCTATGAACTATCGCATTCAAAATGACCTCACGAATTGCTTCATAAGGATATTCCCAACTTTCTACCCGTTGTAAACCTTTGTAAGAGATTGGAGAAACAAAAAACTTTCGGTCAAGAACTTCCAGAACTTTATCCGCCAATTGAAAAGCATTTCCTTCAATTACTTCCTGAAAACGCAAATCGTCATCTGTTTGTCCAAATCGCCCTATTTTAACAAAAGCATTTATGAAAAATCTACATGGATTCTTCCCAAATAAAAGTATTGCTGAACGTTTTAGGTTACCATCTTCCAGTAGTAAAAGGTTATCAAGTATTTGTTCTAGGTTTTCTTCTTCGGCGATAAAAGGCAATCTTTTACTTGCGGTAGCTCCTTTTTTAAAGGCTTCGATTGCGGAAAGGTCAATATCCTTGAGGTTAGCTCGTGGTTCAACAACATCGTCCCATGTTTTGCCAGTTTTTTTAAGCAGAAGATTATTTAAGGCATTTCCTTTTAGTTCCTGTTTGGTGCTTCCACTCCGGTAATAATATTTGCCCTGATATGAAATAAGAACATCGTAAGGTTTTACATCAATTTCGATGAAATCTTTTCCATCATCGTTTTTCAAATCTACATCACAGATAATTCCAAGCTGAGTTTGAATTTTATTGGGAATATCTTCCATCAATCTTTTTGCTTTTGCAACACCCACAATCTCTCCAATATCGTTCTTCCCAATGATAATTTTCCCACCCTTGGCATTGGCAAACCCGCAAATCCATTTGAGGTATTCATCCCTCCAGCTTTCTTTCCATTCAATATTTTGATTTTCCGGCATCTATTTCAACAAATTGCAAAAAAGCAAAGTTAATCTTTTATAGTTTACGTTTTTTCTTTTGCGTCTCAGCATCCATAAAGCCCAATACCGCATCAAAATCTTCCAGCAAAAAGTTCGATACTGCTCCGGTTGGGTCAACTGAAACCATTTCCAAATGAATTCAAAAGCCTGCAAATCGTTTGATTTTCAGGCTTTTTTAATTTTTAGCCATTCAAATTTATATCAATATAAACCAAGTCTCGGGTGAGTAAAACAGTGAGTTGAAAATTTTTTTAGTTTTATAACTCA
>CAYTDH010000466.1:0-3853 GCA_964436325.1 uncultured Tangfeifania sp. | reverse complement strand
GCCACGCCCGAGGCAAGGACTTTCTCGCGGCCGTCGCGGGCATCTGCTTCCTGTACACGCACTACCCGAGCAAGGTCATCTGTACGGCGCCGACGGACCGCCAGGTACGCGGCATCATGATGGTGGAAGCGCAGCGGCGCTGGCAGAACGCCGTTGTTCCCCTGGGCGGCCGGCTGCTTTCCGACGCCATCCGGTTTGACGGCGACCCCGATTGGTTTTTGATGGGCTTCAAGGCGAGCGACCGCGCGCCCGAGGCGTGGACGGGGTTCCACTCGCCCAACATCATGGTCATCGTCACAGAGGCGTCCGGCCTGGCGCAGCAGAGCTTTGATGCCATCGAAGGCCTGCTTACGGGTAACAGCCGCCTGCTGCTTGTACTGAACCCGAACCGGACCACCGGCGAGGCGTACAACGCTTTCAAGAGCCCTTTGTATGAGAAGTTCACGCTATCCTGCCTGAACGCGCCGAATGTGGCCGCTAAGAAGACGCTCATCCCCGGGCAGGTGGATTGGGACTGGATCAACGCGCTGATTCAGAAGCCGGGCTGGGTCAGCCCTATCGCGGAGGCGGACGCCGTCGAAGAAGAAGGCGACTTCCCGTGGGAGGGCCGGTGGTACAGGCCGGGCGACCTGTTCCGGGTGAAGGTCTTGGGGATGTGGCCGAAGGAGTCTGAGGACCAGCTTGTGCCGCTGTCGTGGGTGGAGGCGGCGCAACAGCGCTGGCAGGACATGGACAAGCCCCGGGACGCGGCCCTGCGCCTCGGGGTGGATGTCGCGGGCATGGGTTCGGATATGACCGTTTTCTGCTACCGCTACGGGGACTATGTTTCCGAGGCGCGGGCCCTGGCCCACCAGGATCACATGGCCACGGCGGGCCGGGTGAAGCTGGCGCTTGCCGCTGAGGGGCCCAAGGCCCATGCCTATCTCGACACCATCGGCGAAGGGGCGGGGGTTCACAGCCGTCTGCGGGAGCTGGGGGCCAAGAGCGTTAGCGTGAAGTTCAGCGAGAACGCGCGGGGTCTGAAGGATCTCACGGGGCAGCGCAGCTTTCAGAACATGCGGGCGTATTGCTGGTGGGCGATGCGAGACGCCTTGGACCCCAAGCTCGGCGGAACGCTGGCCCTCCCCCCCATCGACGACCTCGCCCAAGACCTCACGGCGCCGCGGTGGCGGGTGAACAGCTCGGGTCACATCCAGATCGAAAGCAAGGAAGACATCCGTGAGCGGCTGGGCCGGAGCCCGGACTACGGGGACGCCCTGGCCAACACGTTCTATCCCCGGCGGGAGACGCGCATGGAGCAGGGGGCCGCCTCGGGCATTGGGATCTTTTCGTAGAAGTGGACAGGCGGTCTCGCACCTGCCCAGGCTGTGGGCATGGAGTTTGGAAGCACCCATCCTGACTACGAGGCCACGCGCGGCGCCCGCGTCATGTCCCGGGACTTCTACGAGGGCACGGCGGCGGTGCGGGCCAAAGGTACGACCTACCTCAAGCAAGAGACGAACGAGAGCGACGGGGACTACCAGACGCGGCTGGCCCGGGCCGTGGTGGACAACTACGTCGAGAAGATCGTCGTCGAGCGCCAAGCCTACCT
This sequence comes from uncultured Tangfeifania sp., assembly GCA_964436325.1. Taxonomy (GTDB): domain Bacteria; phylum Bacteroidota; class Bacteroidia; order Bacteroidales; family Prolixibacteraceae; genus Tangfeifania. Next base: position 2,262 of record CAYTDH010000466.1, on the reverse strand, counting down.
GTGGAAGAAGCCGCCCACGCGGGAACTCACGCCCGCCCTGGAGCGGAGCGCAGACAACGTCGACCGGCAGGGAACGGACGCGGACAGCTTCTTCCGCGAAGTGACCCGGGAAGCTCAGATAGACGGCATCCGCTGGGTGGCCGCCGACATGCCGCGAATGCCCGATAGCGGCTTCAGCTCTCTGTTGGAACAAGAACAGGCCGGGCACCGCTTCTTCTTCGAGAGCATTCCCGGGGCCAACGTGGTGGACTGGTCGGTGGATGAAAACGGGGCGCTGCTCTGGGCGATCATCGAACAGAACACGATCCAGCCGCGGGAGGAACCCGGCGGAGAGGCCGAAGGGGAAGTCCAATACAAGGTCTGGACCCGGAAGGAGTGGCGGCTGTACGAGGTCAACGAAGCGTCGAGCCAGACCGGCGACACCAGCACCTGGACCCTCGTGGACAGCGGGGGGCACGACCTTGGCGTGGTTCCGCTCGTGCCGTTTCTTGGGCAGAAGCATACGGCCTATAGCGGCTGGCCCGTGGCGCGGCCCGTACTGCATCACATCGCGCTGATCTACAACAAGTCCAGCGATATGGACTGGTACGAGCGGCTGTCTGCGCACCCGGTGCTGCTGGGGATGGGCCCCGAGAAACCCGAGCAGATCGAGACCACGGGCGGGATCTGGATCACCGATGACGGGTCGGCCGCGCGGCCGCCGACGCTGACCTATCTCGAACCCAGCGGCACGGCCCTGCAAACCCAGCGGGCATCCATATCCGACCTGGAAGACCGGATCTACGCCATCGCGCTGGCGCAGACCAAGCGCGAGACCGCCCAGGCGCAGGCGGCCGACACGCTGCGCGAGGACCGGGCCGTGTTCACAGCGAGCCTGGCCGCGGCAGCCGTGGCCTACGAGAAATGCGAGCAACGCTGCTGGCAACTGGCCGCCACGTGGGCGGGAGAGCAGGCGGGCCGGGTCTCTGTCGAGTACCACAAGGACTTCAATGAACTCGCGATCACGCCGCAGATGATCCAGACCTTGAACGCCCTGGCGGACTCGGACCGGCTCACGACCCAGACGCTCCTGCAACACCTGAAGCAGAGCGGGCTGTTGCCCGAGGACTTCGACGTAGATGAAGAGCTTCGGGAACTGGAAGAACAGAAGGCGCAGTCCGCCGCGACGGCTATTGAGTTATTCCGGCAGGGCCAAACCGAGCCGGAGTCCGAGGAGGAAGACGCAGAAGATAGCAACGCTATCGTCGCATAGACGCCACGAGCGGCGCGGTAAGCCGCTTCACATAAAGGGCCCACGGGCGCCCTGAAGCCCGGCAGGCCACGGGAACGCCTTGTGAAACCCCGGACGCAGAGAGAAACGCGCCGACGCGAGCGCTCAATCGCGGGAAGGAACGAGAACATGGCGCGAGAATTGACCCTGAATGAAGAAGGTCAGCTTGTAGACGGCGACGGCAACGTCTTTACCGTGGATGATGAGCCCCTCCAGGTGAAAGGCGCGCTCTCCCAGAAGCAGGCCGACCAGGCTATCCAGCAGCGGCTGGCCCGGCAAAAGGAGACCATCAAGCAACTCGAAGAGCAGGCCAACCAGACGCCTGAGCTTCAGAAGACGCTTGAGGCCCTGAAAGCCGAGAAAGCCGAGCTGGAAGAGCAGGCCCAGTCTGCCCAGCAACGCGCGCAAGAAGAGGCGGCCAACCAGATCCAGGCCGCCAACACGCGCGCGCAGGAGCTGGAAGCCGAGCTCAAGCAGGAGCGTACCGGCCGCGTTCAGGATCAGGTCAAGAACCAGATCCTTTCGTCGGCGGGCGACAGGTGGATCAACCCGGCGCAAGACCTCGTTCCCAAACTGCTGCAAACGCATCAGCGCGAACCCAAGACCGGGCCCGACGGACAGCCGGTCCCTAACGAGTACGTTGACCTGTTTCGCGTCAGCTACCCGAAGGGGGAGGACGGCGAGGAGGTGACCGAGGCCCTGCCCTTGGACAAAGCGCTCGAAGCGGTCGCCAGTAGGCCGGATTTCAAGCACTACATGCGGCCCTCTCAGCAAGGCGGCTCTGGCGGCGGCGGCGGCTATGGCCAGCCGCAGAAGAAGCGCAGTCAGATGAACACCGATGAGAAGGCGGCTTATGTATCCAAACACGGGAAGGACGCCTACCTGGCCCTGCCCGAATGAGGTAACACCCCATGGGAACGACTAGCTATAGCAACGTGCAAATCTACGACCCGCAGTACCAGACCGGGTTCATGGAGCGCGCCGCGCAGATG
>CAYTDH010000465.1:0-3860 GCA_964436325.1 uncultured Tangfeifania sp. | reverse complement strand
GCGATTGCAGACAAGGGGGATCGTAACAGGCATTATCGAGGTTGGGCATCCAGGTAATCATCTGTGCCTGTCGCGTAAAAGGTTGTGCCGACAATTTGTCGATGACCGTTTTGATTTGGTCAATTTTAAACGGACCGGTTTCCACGGAAGTCCCACTCTGCAACTCCTTCCATACGCCGTAATTTTTCAATCTTCCATGATAGGTATATTCCCAGCGGGTATCGCTTTCATCATTGATGTTTTTGGTCCAGTGGTCTTTCATCCCTTTGAGCTCCAGGGCATACTCTTTCAGGTCATCAATTCCCCCGGGGAAAGCCATATGGATCATCGGATCACTCTCGGGTTCCAGGATGGTCAGGTTCATGGTACAGTCAAGACTGAGCGGGTCACCCGGTTGATCATACTGGGTTTTAAAACGGGTTCCTTCCTTGTAAAGCCGGGTGAGTGCGGCTTCATACGCTTGGGCAAGCGATTTTCCTGAGGCAGTTAAAACAGGAATGTTTTTCATAGCGAACGGATTCTAAAGTTTTCAGATTCAGGTAAAGATAAAGCATTGAAATGGCCCCCGGTTGATCCCATGCCAAAAAATTATCAACAATTCATTCACTTTGGCACGCATTCAGGATTTTTCTATTGCATGGTTTTGTATTTTTTTTATATCTAAATGTTATCTTTGAAATTATTTTATGAAACAATTGCAATTAGAAGTCCATAAACATTAAAATTTGAAAAATGAGTTTTGATAAACAAACGTCCAGAAGAAAATTTCTGAAAAGCGCGTTGGCAGCCGGAGCGGGATTAACCATTGTTCCGCGGCACGTGCTGGGAGGCAACGGTTTTCTGGCTCCTTCTGATCAGCTCACCAAAGCCATTATTGGTGTAGGCGGAATGGGGCGCGGCCATATCCCTTACGAAGGCACTCGCGTAGTGGCTATTTGTGATGTGGATAAAAAACATCTTGAGCTGGCTCAAAGCCAGATCGATTACGATGTGAAGAAATTTCATGATTTCAGGGAAGTGGTTCAGCTTCCTGAAGTTGACATTGTGCATATTGCCACGCCTCCGCACTGGCATGGCATTATGGCGGTAGAAGCTGCCAGGGCCGGGAAAGACATCTGGTGTGAAAAACCGATGACCCGGACCATTGGCGAGGGAAAGAAAGTGATGGAAGCGGTCAACGCTCACGGCCGGATGTTCCGCCTGAATACCTGGTTCCGGTTTAAGGACACCTTCTACGGGCTGGGCACCGATGTAAAACCGCTGAAGAAGATCATCGACAGCGGCATCCTGGGATGGCCATTGAAAGTGACGGTCAGCGGCATTACCGGATACAACTGGAAATTTTACTGGAGCGGGGAGACCAATCTCAAGCCCATGGAGGTTCCGTCGAACCTCGACTATGACATGTGGCTTGGACCGGCTCCTTACAAGCCATACAATCCGGAGCGGGTGCATTCCAAATTCCGTGGATACTGGGACTACGACGGTGGCGGTCTCGGCGATATGGGACAGCACTACCTCGATCCGGTGCAGTACCTTCTGGGGAAAGACAATACCAGCCCGGTGCGCATCGATGTGGATTCGCCCCAGCAGCACTACGATGCCGTAGGCTCATGGCGCAGGGTGGAATACACCTATGCCGACGGATGCCAGATCATTCTCGACGGCGAGAACAAAGACAAAGATGCGGCTTACATTGAAGGGCCCCACGGAAAAATATACCAGGGCTTCAAGTCGGATATTCCCAACCTGCAGGAGTTTCTGAAAACCCTGCCCGATCCGGAACCGCAGATTTCGGTTTTCTCAGAATCGGTACGTACACGCAAGAAGTTTGCCCTCAACGAAACCAATGGGTTCTGGTCATCAACACTGGTGAACCTGGGAATTGTAGCGGTCCGTCTGGGACGTTCGCTTGACTTCGATCCGGAAAAACTGGAGTTCATCGACGACGAAGGCGCCAACCAGATGATCAATCAACCGATGCGTGCTCCGTGGACGATTTAAATTTATTGATTCATGTTGAAAATAATTTATAAGGAAGAAATGAGAAAAAGAGTATTTCAATATACAGCAATTCTTTTCATGGCTCTTTTTGCCATGGGCAGTTTTGCTCAGGATAACCGGACACTCGATACCAAAGTCGCCGATATTCTGGCGCAAATGCCAACCGATGACCTCGTTCACCGCGACCGCGTGATGGAGGAAATCGCGGAAATGGGTCCGGAAGGGTTTCAAAAAATGGTGGCCTTGCTCACCCCTGCCGGCGAGGGCGATGATACCGCAGTCCGTTTCGCCCTGAACAGCCTGGCCCGTTATGCCAGTGAATTCGGGAAAGAGGAAGAAAAGGAATTTGTGGAATCTGAACTGCTTGAAGGCATTGAATCCAAATCAGACCCTGAAGTAAAGACCTTTCTGATCAACCAGTTGAACCTGGTGGGAGGCCCGGAGTCGGTCGCTGCGATGGCACAATACCTCACAGACCAGGATCTATCTGAACCCGCAACCCAGGCCCTGTTATCGATTGGAAGCCATGAAGCAGCTATCGCCCTGCGCGATGCCCTGCCCAAAGCGGGGGAGAAAGCTAAAATCACCCTTGTCAGGGCGCTCGGACAACTGAAGTGTAAATCGGCTGTCAATGCGATTTCCCTTCTTGCCGATACCGACAATCCGCAAATGCGAAAAGTAAGCCTCGAAGCATTGGCCAACATTGGCGAAATCTCCTCCTATCAGTTATTGCTCAGGGCCGCCAAAGATGTCGATTTTGAATATGAACCTACCCATGCTGCCGAAGCATTCATCCATTACATTGACCGGTGGGGTGAAAATGGAGAAATCAAGCTCTGCCAAAAAGGGCTGAAAGATATTTTTAAGGCCACCGGTGAAGAAGGGAAACAGCATTTTTACCTTCAGGCCCTGACCATTCATGCCAAACATTTCGGGTATCAAACCCTGCCGCTTTTGCTGGAAGGTGTTGAAGATGATAACAAAGCGTTCCGTTATGGAGTATTGAACATTGCTGAAAATATTGGCGGCGTTGCCGGAACGCGTCAGTGGATCAATAAAGCCGGAACAGTTTCGGAAGAAGCAAAAGCCGAGATTATTGATATGCTGGGCCGAAGGGGAGACCCGCTGGCTGTTGATTTTGTGAAAAGCAGTCTGACCGCCTCTTCTCCTTTTGTGCGGCAAGAAGCCATCAGCGCCCTGGTAAAGCTTACGGGAAAAGAGGCCACCCCTCTTTTGATCGCACACCTGGCAGAAGGCAACGATTTGGAAGCCACTCAAACTGCACTCCTGCAACTGCTCGACCGCCAGCATCTTGGCCCGGTGGCTGAGCAACTGGGAAAAACATCAGGTGCAGTAAAAGCGGCATTCATCGAACTGATTGCCGCCAAGGCCGGAAATCAATACTTCGATCAGGTTCTCTCAATTACCGGTTCCGGGAATAATGAAGAAAAAATGGCTGCTTTTGCAGCGTTAAAGCGGGTTTCCGATGACCAGAATCTCGGCGACCTGATTGACCTCCTGCTTTCTGTAGAAGGAAATAAGGAAATAAATGAAGTTCAGGCAGCCATCATTGCTGCCGCCAAAGGTGTAGAAGCCGAACAGACCCCAAATGGCCAATTGATGCAGGCACTTCAAAGCACCTCCAAAAAAGAACGTATCATTGCCATTTTGCCTGAAATCGGAGGCGATCCAGCCCTCGAAACCGTGACTTCCTATTTTAACAATTCGGAAGGATCACTTCAGGAGACCGCATTTGAAGCCCTCACCAGTTGGAAAGATTATTCTGCAGCCACTTCTTTGTATGAGATTTGCCAGTCAGCTACAGGAGAATACCGCTCCAAAGCATTCTCCAATTT
>CAYTDH010000464.1:0-3861 GCA_964436325.1 uncultured Tangfeifania sp. | reverse complement strand
GTCTCTTCTTCACCCGGATGGAGGGCCGGATAAAATCCTTCTTCGCGGTAAAACTCATCAAGTTCGGTCTTTGGTCCGTTTCGCCAGGGAAGCATGGTTGCCTCCTCCGCATTTTTTTTACACCCTTCATAAGCTTTGGTTATATCAAAATCCCGGAGGTTTTTCCGCCATGCGTCGAGGAAAACAGCCGTGGAATGAAAACCGTGCATGGCCGGATTATCTCCGAAGAGAAGGGGGAATTGAGGCATCCAGCCACTCTGTTCGTACATTTTTACATACGATTGAAGCATATCCGCTTCTTTTTTCCGGTCGATGATCATCCTCAGGGGATGATGTGTTATAAAACTGTCCCAAACCCAGTCATCCACGTAAAAATCGCGGTTGGAGGAGTGCACCTGATGATCGTATGCACTGTAGTAGCGGCCTTCTTCACTGATGTTGATCATCCGCTCATAGGTCCGGTAAAGAGCTGTATAAAAGGATCTTTTCTGAGCTTTGGTTCCTCCTTTTACCTCAATGCGCCCCAAGGCTTCTTCCCACCTGTTTTTTCCCTGCTCCACCCAGGCATTGTATCCGCGGGCGGGATTTTCATTTTCCAGGTTTCGTTTGGCCTGGTCATGACTAATGAATGAAATGGCATATTTGAATTCAATAACATCCCGGTTTACCTCTGAAAAGTCTGTCCAAAGGACCGGAGCCTGCGGATGTTCTTCAATGCTGGCCAGTGCCGTGGCGTTAAATTCAACATATACATAGGCCTTCATGCCCGAAAAGTTTTCAGTCCCCGAAATGGATTTTCCAGAGTCCAAATTCCAGCTTCCGGTATTGTTGAGGGTGAATTTTAACATTTTTCTGTTATCCGGGGGAAAGGAGAACCTGAAAAAGCCCGTTTTTTCACCGGGGGCAAATTCAACGGTGATGTTTTCATCCACCAAAAAAACCGAATAGGAATAGGGATTCACGATTTCCAAATCGTGGTCGTAGGTCTGGCGTTCTTTCCATGAACCAGCTTCGGGGGATCCGGTGCCGGGAAGCACACCAAATAAAGGCGTTTGCCTGTGCGAGGCCAAAGTGAGCGGAAAAAAACGGATTTGATCATCGAGGTAATCTTTCCGGACCGGGTGCATCCGGATGGCCTGGTTGGGCAGTTGGACAGTGGGGCGGGTGGGTTGCAGCAAATGGCCCACTCCCCCGATGTGGGGATCGACATACGTTACAAGTGAATCCGTGTTTTTTTCGGGCGCGCACCCGCTGAACAGGAGCGTGTTCAGAAGGATGAGGAAGGGAAGATAATGTTTCATAATCATTGCCTGCTTTTAAATCGCTCCATGATGTCTCTCCAGGTCGTAAATATAATCCCTTGTTCCTCGAAAAACTGATGAACCACCGGATCGGAAAACATTTCAGCTTCCCAGACACGCTGTTGCCAGGAGCCGGTGATGCTTTTCAGGTTGTCGGTTTCAATGGAGGGGTGAAAAATGATTTCTGTGACTCCCGGCTTCAGAGAGTTAACCAAATCAAAGAAGTTTTGCCGCTTTGTTTCGTAGGTTTCTCCTTTGGGAACGCTGGTGAAATTATCCAGTTTGGGAAGCGAATAATTTTCGAGTAATTCAATAATTTCATCAGTAATGGGGTAGCCCGCCTCTTTATAGTAGGCAGCTACCTCCGGGTTTGAAAGGTCGATGGCATTGGCGGGAATGCCATATTCTTCGGCCACTTTAAAGAATACTTTAACAAATTCAGGAGAACCATAGAGGGTGCCCATGTGGGTATCGATGTGTGTTGGCCTGACCCCCAGGCTCAACATTTTTTCTATTTGCGCCCGGATTTCGGTTTCCACTTCTTCAGGGGAGGCATGTCTGACCACATCGCGCACTCCATCCCACATTTTTCCTTCACCGTCAATCAAGCCGGGGACTTTTTGGGGCGGGCTTAAGGGGCTCCAGCGGTAGTCTTTCCATTCGCTGGTGAGCGTAAGGTGGACGCCGATGTCGGCCTGAGGGTGACTTTTTGCCCACGCTGCCATCTCTTCAGCAAAAGGACAGGGCATCATCACAGCGGCAGAATGAACATCTCCTTTGAGGTAATAGGCCTGCACAGCCAGGTTAGCCTCTTCGCACATGCCTGCATCGTCAGAATGCAAAAGCAACACAACCTTTCCCTGAGGAAATCCCAGTTTCTCCGCATTGGTAGAGGTTGAACCGTCAGGCTTTTCGTTAGGAGAGGAGAAACCTGCGGCCATAATGGTACTCCATGCAAAGGCCAGCAGCATAAAAATGCAAAAGCTGGCGGCATTCCGGAAATGGTTCTGTTGTTGTGTCATTTTTTTGATATTTAATGGGTTCAGTAATTCATATTCAATGCTTTCAGGTTCTTTTCCATCTCTTTTTGCCCTTCGGAAGGGAGTTTTTGAAAGGGCATAGCAACATGGTCGTTGCAAATCCCCATGATTGAAAGGGCTGATTTTATGGTTCTTATATATTTTGACGGTTCATTGGCGACATTGTAAATGTTCTCTTCTATCAGAAATAATTTTTTACGAAGTTCGGTAATTTTTTCCAGATTTTTGTTTTGTGATGCGTTAAAAAGGGCGGTGAAAAATTCCGGAAAAAGGATCGCTCCTCCCGGAACTGCTCCATGACCACCAAACATCATGGTTTCCGGAATGAAGAGTTCGGTTCCGGTAATCACAGAGAATTCAGGAGAATTTTTAAATGTTTTCATCAGGGAATAGAGATAAGAGAGGTCACCGGAGCTGTCTTTTATTCCTATTGCTCCCAGTTCAAAAGCTTTTCTTACGGTGTCTTCCGACATGTGAAACTGTGTGCAGGAAGGCATGTTGTATAACATAAATGACAAAGGGAGTTGCGGAACCAGCTTTTTCAGGTATTTCACCATTTCGTTCTGGGTGATGGGCAAATAATAGGGAGCGGAAAGAACAACTGCATCGGCCCCTGATTCGCTGGCAGTCCGGGCGATATCCAGTGAACCTTCCATGGAGGTATCTGTAATGCCTACCAGCACCGGAATTCTTTTGTCCACAATTCTGCAGGCTTCCTTTATGAATTCTTTGCGCAGACCGTAAGAAAGGCTTTGAGCTTCCCCGGTAGTCCCTAAAATAAATACTCCGTGGACACCACCAGTAATGATGTGCTCCATTAAATTCTTTAATCCCTGGCTATCCAGTTCATTGTCACTGACCAAAGGAGTGATGAGCGGGGGGATTATCCCCTTCAAAGGTAGCTTCATGTTGTGTTGATTATTTATTGCAAAGGAACGGCAATCGCTTTTGAATGGGTTTGTTTATATTGTTTTTTTTACATTGAATTTTGTCTGTATTTGTGAAATTTTCCCGTTATATTTGTTCACAAAGGTTAAAAAAAGCATATTATGCAATTCGTTTACGAAAAGATCTTTGTTCCCAACAAGCATTCATTCATTACACGCCGGCTTACGATGGACCCCAATTCCGATAAAATTCATTCTCATAAAAATTATGAATTGAATCTCATAACTGCAGGAGCCGGAAGAAGAATTGTGGGGAATAATATATCCAATTACATTCCGGGAGATCTGGTTTTGTTAGGGCCCAATATTTCGCATTGCTGGGAAGTGCTTGAACCAGGAAAAGATGAAAGCGGGGAATGCATTGTAACCCATTTTTACGAGAACATTATCAGTTCAGATTTTTTCAATATCCCTGAAATGGAGGAGGTGATTGAACTTTTAAAAATGGCTGACAGCGGGATGTTATTCAGAGGCCCAAAAACCGGAAAAGTGGCTTCCGCACTAAGAAGGATGGTGGATTTGAGAGGACTGGAGCGTTATATCGAACTATTGAAAGTTTTTAACTTGTTACTC
>CAYTDH010000463.1:0-3863 GCA_964436325.1 uncultured Tangfeifania sp. | reverse complement strand
AAAGTGGAAAAAGGACAACGGGTCAATATAAAACTCGATAATTATCCGCACATTGAATTTGGCATGGTAGAAGGAGAGGTGGTGAGTATCTCCAAAGTGCCTGTGAATAGCGGACAGGGAGCTTTTTATACCATTGAAATTGCCTTGCTCAACCATATGACTACCAATTATGGTGAGGAGTTGCCTTTTAGTCAGGAGATGCAGGGCGTTGCAGAAGTGGTTACCAAAGACAGGCGGTTGATTGAGCGGCTGATCGATCCGTTGCTGTCGGTGGCCAGGGAAAGGTTTTAACTGAGTTGGGAGATCTTGTGAATCCGGAGGGATTTCGCTGAAATTTATCTTTTTTTTGAAAATGAAGTTCAACAGAATAATTTTGGAAAAACCTGGTTGAACGGTTTGAAAAAGAAATCACAAAAGATGAAACTGGAAGAATTTGGATACCATGATGGCATCGAAAGATTAAGGAGGAACAATGACTTGCAGGATTTTGAAATCGGAAGGGTCATTGCGGAGCATAAAGAACGGTATATTGTCAGGACCGAAAGGGGTGAAACAGAAGCCGAAATAACCGGAAATTTAAGGTTTTCGGCCCAAAACCGCGCCGATTTTCCCGCTGTGGGCGACTGGGTAGCCCTGATCTCCCACGATCCCGATTTCGCCATCATTCATAAAGTATTGCCCCGGCTCTCTTCGCTTTCAAGACAAGCTCCCGGACAATACGGGGAGGAACAAATCATAGCTGCAAATATTGATTATGCTCTACTGGTACAGGCTGCTGACCGCGATTTTAATGTCAACCGACTGGAGCGCTACCTGACCATTTGCTATGCTTCGAAAGTATCCCCGTTGGTGGTACTTACCAAAATTGATTTGATTGGACATGAGATCAGGGCAGAAAGACTTCATTCGCTGCGGGGACGGTTAAAAGACATTCCGGTTTTTGTCATCAGCAACGAAACCAAAGAAGGGTATGGAGAGCTGAAAAGTATTATCCAAAAAGGCAAAACCTATTGCCTGCTCGGTTCATCAGGAGTGGGAAAATCCACCTTGATGAATAACCTTTCCGGCAAAAACATAATGCGAACCGATACCATTAGCAACAGCACACAAAAAGGACGGCATATTACCAGCCACCGCGAATTGATAGTATTGGAAGAAGGAGGTATACTCATCGATAATCCGGGAATGCGGGAAGTGGGTGTTGTTGATTCGTCCGACGGACTGGAAACCACCTTTGAAAAAATAGTCCGCGTTGCTGAAAACTGCAGATTTAAAGATTGTACCCATACACAGGAAAAAGGCTGTGCGGTTATTGATGCGGTGGAAAAGGGTGAAATCGACAAAAAGACCTATGAAAACTACCTTAAAATGGAGCGGGAAAAAGCCTATTTTGAACAGTCGGTTTCAGAGCGAAGGAAAAAAGATAAAGATTTTGGGAAGATGGTGAAGAATATGAAGAACGATATTCACAAACTGGGAAAGCGCTAGAATTACAAGTTGGGGTGATCCATCGATGGAAAGAATTATCCACAGATGGCTCTGATTATTCGCAGATGAGCACAGATGGAAAGAGAATTATCCACAGATGGCTCTGATTATTCGCAGATGAGCACAGATGGAAAGAGAATTATCCACAGATGAACACAGATGATAAACTGATAAATACATCGCCGCCGGCACCCCATAAAGATCTAACAATTTGACAATCTAACAATTTGACAATTTATCAGTTTCACAATTTCACAATTTGTCCATTTTTCAATTTCTCAACAATTCAGCCCCTTTGTGGTTATTCAATATAAAGATGTATTTTTGTACCGAATAAATTATTGAAATATGGAAATAGTTACCGTAATATTATTGGCAGTGGCTTTGGTTTCATTGGCGCTTATTGGCCTTGCCACTCAGATTTTATTGAAGAAAGGCGGTAAATTTCCCAATACACATGTGGGAGGAAACCGTCCATTGCAAAAGCAGGGAATTCATTGTTATCAGACCCAGGATCGTATAGAACGCAGAAAGGTGGAGCAGGAAATTGATTATCAAAATCTGCAGTTTATAAAGGATAGCAAATAGTTTTTTTGAAGTCTTTCTTTAAGGGGGGGCACAAGTTTAATCCACCAGTTGTTCCCTGAAACTTTCGGATGCATAAACCTGATTGTTGCCTTCCTTGTCTGCATAAATTAAATAGACCATCAGGTCAGGGTTTTCACGGGCAATTATCTTTGATTCTTCCAGACCGAGTACCATGAAGGCAGTTGCAAATGCGTCGGCATCCATGCAGTTTTTTGCCAGTACCGTGGCACTCAGTAAGCTGTGTTGAACAGGCCGCCCCGATGCCGGATCGATGGTGTGCGCATATTTTTTACCATCCTCTTCATAAAAGTTCCGGTAGTTACCCGATGTGGCGAGGGCATGTTCCGGGAGTTGCACCTTGGCCTGGAGGTCACCCGTTGCAAAGAAAGCGGTTTCGTCTGGTTTGCTGATTCCAATGGTCCAGATTTTTCCCTTTTCATTTTTCCCTTTTGCAACAACTTCTCCGCCAATTTCCACCATATAGTTGGTGCATCCCCTCTCCCCGAGAAAGCCGGCAATCAGGTCGCATGTGTATCCCTTGGCTACAGCGCTCATGTCCAGTTTCATCCGGGGATCCGCTTTTTTGATCTTCCCGTTTTTCAAAGTAATTTTCTGATATCCGGTTATTTCCAACAGACTGTCGATACGTTCCGGAGTGAGGGAGGTTCGTTCTTCCGGACCAAACCCCCATGCATTTACCAGCGGACCGGCAGTGATGTCAAATGCACCGCCTGTTTTCCGGGATATTTCCATTGATCTGCGGTAACAATTTACAAACAGAGGATCGAGGGTTACCGGTTGGTTATTGTTGATACGGGAAATGGTCGACTGCTCCTCCCATGTTGAAAAAATCATATTGTATTCATTGAGCTTCTGGGTAATGGCCTCCTGAAAATCCTTGCCGGCAGGACTTTCATAAACAATGTGGTACATGGTGCCATAGATGAATCCCTCATTGTAAATGTATTTTGAATCCCTTTTTGTACAGGAAAGGAATACCAGCGGGAGCAGAAAAAATAAAAAAATCTTTTGTTTCATTTTTTTGGATTGGATCGCCTGCGAAATTACGAAAATATTGAAGAAAAAGGTAATTCTTAAGGTGAAGGAAACGGCTGAAATAATCGAAAAGGAAGTGGACTCTTTTTCCGGAAAAAAGTTGTAACTTGAATAAAAAAAGCTGAGCAGCGATGGAAGTAATGCCTGCCCAAAAAAAATCGGCCAGGAAGCATCAGGGAGCACCATTATTTTTTAAGAGGAATGGAGAAAGCTCCTTTTTCCGGGCATCTGCAAACAGGGGTCTTACTGAAGGCACTCCATTTGATTTGTTGCCTTCCCGTGAAGAAGAAACATCCGGCAACGAAAAGGATTTGCCACAATCAGGAGAGCAAAGTATGTCTTCTCCTGTTTCTACATGCCCAACGGGTGCTTACTCTTCTGCAACCCAGGGTGTAGGAGGTAGCACAGGAAATGAAGACGAAATTTCTCCTGAAACCGATGAAGAAAAAGAAACAGAGCAGGAAATGGAGCCCGAAGGCAGCAGTGCCTTGATTCAGGGAGCCTCGGGTGATCCCGATGACCAGGATCACAGGGAAAGGAGGGAGTCCGGGAATTCGGTGAACTTTTCAGAAAACCCCCAACCTTCTCATTCAGGCCTCCCTTCAGGGAGAAAAACTTCACCGGTTAGTAACGCTGTTAAAAGAGGAAATTCAGATTCCGGGGATACGCTTCGTTCTATGGAGGAATCTTTTGGAAGGGATTTCAGTGATGTCCGGCTTCATACAGACCCC
>CAYTDH010000462.1:0-3863 GCA_964436325.1 uncultured Tangfeifania sp. | reverse complement strand
ATCAACATAACCTGTCTGGAATTCAAACCCTTTGTTTTCCACCTGTGCCAGGTTTACCACGGGACTGGTTAGTGCACCAATCACCCTGGGGATTGAAATCGTTTGGAGTATCCCGTCAGTCATCCGTTGGTAATACTCCGCAGTAAAGTTCATCTTATTGCCCAATAAGATAGCATCGAATCCGACATTAGTGGTGGTTACGGTTTCCCAGCTCATGTCCTCAACGGGAAAATCGCCAAGTACCGATGCCGGATAGATGGTCCCGTTTCCCGGGGTGTCACCACTTCCAAAGGCTGCTTTGGGATTCATGTTGAGCAGTGACAGGAAGGCATAATCGCGGGTTTCCTGGTTCCCTGTCTCTCCCCATCCGGTACGGATTTTCAAATCATCGAGCCATTCCAGTTCCTCCATAAACGGTTCGGAAGATAGTCGCCAGGCTGCGGCAAATGACGGGAATGTACCCCACTTGTAACCGGGTCCGAATTTCGAAGTTCCGTCACGCCTTATGGTGGCGTCCAGATAGTACCTGCTGTCAAAATGATAGCTTAACCGCCCCATGTAACCCTGAAGACCGGAACGGTTTCTTTCATAAAATAAACCTTTATTTTCATTGGGCCAGCCTTCTTCTATACGGCGTTGATCCCAACTGATAACAGGAGATTCACTATCGATCGATGCCTGTGTATTGTTCCACTGCACCTGCTGGTCCATGGCATTTAGTACAACATCTATATGATGATTCCCAAAAGTATTGTTGTAACCAATTAAAAATTCTTTGACGATATTGATGTTTTCATTTACCCGGCGCCCGTAATAATTCCCACTGGATTCGGGATAGGGTGTTCCCACCGATGCCTCAAACAATCCTCTTTTCATTTCCTTGTACTCTTCGCGGGTATTGGAATAATAATCAAAACTAACAGTTCCTTTAACACGAAGTCCCGGAAGCGGAGAGAGCTCTGCATATACTGTTCCCAGGTTACGTATCAGGTCGTACTTCATTTTACCATAATCAGCAATGGCCAAAAAATTACTTCTCGTAGCAGCGCCATATCCGTAGGGAAGAAATGAACCATCGATGGTTCTTCCCGGCAAGGCATACCCATTGGGTCCCTGCACATCATATACCGGTTGCCAGGGCACTCCGAAGGCGGTGGTCAAATCACCACCATCATTTTCATCTGTCTGGGTGTAAACAAAACGGAATGATTCACCAATTTTCAACCATTTGGTCAACTGATGGTCGGAGTTAAAAAAGAGGGAATAGCGGTCGAATTCACTTTGAAAGAAAACGTTCTGCTGATTGGAATAGCCTGCTCCTGCTGCATAATTTGATTTTACACTACCTCCTGTTACGGATATATTGTAATCCTGGACCGGTGCATTTTCAACAATTGCTGCATCCACCCAGTCCTCTGTATAATTCTCGCTATTCCCCATATAATGGGAAGAAGAAGAATCAAAAAAAGGAAAATATTGATCGGGGACGTATGACGGATTATTCGTTTTTGCTTCCATACTCCAGTCTACATATTCACTGACATTTGCCAGGTCGTAGCGTTTCCAGTTATTCTGAATACCGTACCGTGCAGAAATATTGATCTGGGGTTTTCCTTCTGATCCGCGTTTGGTGGTGATCAGGATTACCCCATTGGAAGCCCGGACTCCATATATGGCAGTTGCTGAAGCATCTTTTAACACTGAAATGGATTCAATATCATTGGGATTGATCATGGAAAAAACATTGATAGGGGATCGTAAATCCTGGTCTCTGCCGGAAGTAGAAGCTGCTCCTCCTTCGGTCAGCGGGATTCCATCGATTACATACAACGGGTCATTAAAGCCAAGTGTGCTTACCCCTCTGATTCGCACTGTTGGCCTGGCAGTTGGGTCACTTCCGGGATTGCTGATAAAAACTCCGGCCATTTTTCCCTGCATGGCAAGTTCCGGTGACAGCGTATTTTGCCGCTCAATCTCCTCGGCGCCAATTTGAGAAACGGCACCTGTGAGGTCTTTTTTCTGCCGTGTTCCATACCCAATGGCGATCACCTCTTCAATTCCAATGGCATCAACCAGCATGGTGACATCAATTGTGGATTGATCACCAACTTCAATTTCCTGCGTTTGCATCCCCACAAATGAAAACACCAGAATGGCATCATCAGGTATATCCGTTAATGAAAACTTTCCATCGGCGTTGGTCACCGTGCCCTGTGTCGTGCCTTTAATCAACACTGTTACTCCGGGAAGTGGTTGACCAGATTCATCGGTAACGCTTCCGGAAACCCTCTTTCCCTGTTGCGCAACCATTTGAGAGTAATCTTCTATCATCCCGCCGGGGCTCAAAATGATCTGCCGGTCCATGATAAGAAATTCAATATCGGTATCATGAAAAACCATACTCAAAATCTCGTCAATGGTGGCATTAATGGCCATGACCGTAACCTGCCGTTCCACATCCACCAGTTTTTTGCTGTACAAAAAATAGAACTCACTTTGCTCTTCAATATTGGTCAGCACATCCTCCATAAGGACATCCTGCATTTGAACGGAAAGCCGGGTGGTCTGAGAATACGTGGAGACAGCCAATACCTGGGAAATTCCAATTAAGCTGAACAATACAATTAATCTCATAATTCTTCTAATTTTTAACCCCAGGGGAGAAAACACGTTCCCCCGGAACCATTGTTTCTTTTTTTTCATAAATTTACATGATTTTGGTTCATAAAATTTCAATAAAATGTTCACTTTGAATCATCATCATCGGGAAGGTGTTGCACCACCTTCCTTTTTTTTTGGTTCTTTTACATAGGCATCGTTTTTTTCGTTTTATTCATTCTTTAATTCCGGCACTTAATGGTGTAGCGTGGTCTCCGGAATGTTCCGTCATCCCGGCGAACCATTTTCTCTTCTTTTATAGAGAGAGGGGCAGCGTGTTGCAGGTATTCGAGTATCTGTGAAAAAGATTCCCTCTCGATGGTCATGGTAAAGGGTAAATCCCGAATTTTCCCCTGAGGGTCATTCACTTCAATATCCACATTGTACCACCGACTGAGCCGGATAAGAATATCCTTCAGCGGATCATCACGGAAGATCAGCTTCCCGTGAATCCAGGAAACATGTTTTTCCACATCCACCCCATGAATAATCTTTTTCCTTTCCCCCGGAAAACTCACCAACCGGTCACCCGGTTTGAGTTCCAATTCCGGGGCATTTTCCTGATCCAGGCTTTGGGCGGTGATCTTGCCGCTCTGAAGGACCACCGATGTGCCCTCACCGGGATAGCCCGTAACATTAAAGCGGGTGCCTGTAACCCTGATGCGGAGTTCACTGGTGGCGACAAAAAAAGGATGCATTTTATCCGATGTAACATCAAAAAAGGCTTCCCCTGTCAGAATAACCTCCCTGTTCCTGGGGGTGAACTTACGGGGATATTTCAGGGTGCTGCCCGAATTCTGCCAGACAACGGTGCCGTCGGGAAGCTCGGTTCTGATTTTTGATCCTTCGGGAGTGTTAATGGTAATATAATCTCCTGAAGCCGAATAAGGTTCCTGCGAAGAAATGAAATACCATAAACCAAAGGCCAGA
The DNA here is from genome assembly GCA_964436325.1 of uncultured Tangfeifania sp. GTDB lineage: Bacteria > Bacteroidota > Bacteroidia > Bacteroidales > Prolixibacteraceae > Tangfeifania. Next base: position 275 of record CAYTDH010000462.1, on the reverse strand, counting down.
ACAGGAAGCAAAAGGGCTGCAGCCACCTTAACCAGCAACGTGCCGGCCTTTTTAGCAGAGGATTTCCTGGTCCACTGCCCTTCCGAAAGATTGATTTTATGGTGAATCACGGACAAAGTCTGGCGAAGGTCATTTTTTTCTTCCTCTGAGAAAGCTGAATCATCGGGTTCATAGTCTCTCCACTTTTCGGAAAGTGCCGAATACACCCCAAGATGATGCCCTGCTTCTTTCAGGAGCTCAATGGTTTCCTGATACTCCTCCCGGGAGCATTCTCC
>CAYTDH010000461.1:0-3874 GCA_964436325.1 uncultured Tangfeifania sp. | reverse complement strand
GGATGTTATTCAATGATTGCATTCATTATTAGCGGTTTGTAAAAATCTGTCATTGACACAACGCTGGCAGGAAACCTAAACATTCAGGTATCCAACTCCCCTATCTTTACATGATGACCCCGGTTTTCCCTGTACATGAAAAACAGCAGGGCAGCGACCAATAAAAAGCTCACTACGGCCATATAATAACTTCCCGAGACAGAACCGACCTCCTCCAAACCTTGACTTAAAATATTCCTGTCAACCAAAAACATTGCAATAACGGCAAACCCATTATTCACAAAATGGGCAGCAATGGGCAACCACATGGAGCCACTCCAAACCAGGAGGTAACCAAACATAACGCCCAGAAGCAAGCGGGGAACAAACCCATAAAACTGAATGTGCAGTGAACTGAATAAAAACGCCGAAATAAAAATCCCCCAATGATGACTATGCGTCCATCGTGTGAATATCCGCTGAATAACCCCTCTGAAAAGCAACTCTTCCCCCACGGCAGGCAACAGGGCAATCATGAAAAGATTAAACATTAAACCACCCGTTGTCTCCACTTCCAAAAAAGCCTCGGTTAATCGCGTCGCGTTTTCCTCTGCATTTTTCATCCATTCTTCAACACCCGAAAGCCATCCGGGTAGCTCCATCTGCATGTTCCAGGCACCAATAAGATTGACCAGGGGCAGGGAGACAATAACCAGTACAATCACCCCAATGACAGATGCTCCGTTAACTTGTTGATCCAGTTTGAGGTATCCCGAAATCTGACCATGAAACAACCAGGCAAGAATAAATGGCGGAACAATAAACAATCCAAAAGACTGAACCACCTGGAAATACTTCAGCATACGTATGCTTCCCGGATTACTCAGGTCATTGATGGTTGGCATATTGAACAGGGAGTCCATCCCAAAAAGCGGTATGGCCACGACCATGGAAACCAGCAAAAAGAACAAAAAACTGATCACAATCACAAACGCTGCGAACATCAACTGCGGGAATGGCTTCATTCCCCTGAATGCATTTAAAGCCATGTTTGAATAATTTCGTGCAAATATAACAGATTGACCGAAAGAGAAACTAAAAACCCGAACATCTCCACCGATAAAGGAGAAATGGAATCGGAGCCTATCACCGGTTCCATGGAGTAATGGGCTTGGTACCAAAGGCCTTTGCCGAAATTTTTTCCATGCGGACTTTCATAATGCCCACGTTTCTTACGGCCGGAGCATTAAATTTAAAGCTGCGATCACTGTATTGAGCCATCAGGTGATGCAGACAGCGCTCCTTCTCTTCATAACCTTCAACAAACGCTACACTTCCTTCAACCAAAACCGATTCCGATTTCACACGGTAACTGCAGCCAACACCTACATCCTGCCAGGCTAAATCCTCCCCTTTGGTCCAGTTGATGCATACACGTGGATTCTCCTGAATGGTTTCCCACATGCGGCCCGACATGGCCGAATGCAAAATTACCGCATCCTGGTCTAACGCAAAATTCATGGGCAGGACATAAGGCACACCTCCGGAAGCCATTCCCACATAACACGTTTTGCACGACCGGATAATCGCATGAATTTTCGCTCTTTCTTCAATCGTAATTGTTCGCATCGTTTCCTAAATTATAGCACGGTTTCCCAGTTTGTCCGATAAAAATTTTTCTACCTGCTTCAAATTCATGTACCTGGATTGCTCTTCGATTACCTTGTCAAAATTGTTTTCACGCGCAGCATCATTAATGGTTTTTTCAATCTCCGCCAGCATGAACTTCACGCGACGCAGTTTGTATTCGTAAATGATACGGGGCACCAGAAAATCAAGAATTTCTTCTTCCTTTTCCGTAAAAGCGCCGGCTTTTGTCCACCGCTTGCTTTCAATAAATTTTTCGGAAAGCAAATCGGTAGCCAGTTTGCTCACTTCGGAGTCGGAATGATAAACAAAAAATTTCCATGGATCAAAGGAAGGATTATCCATATTCTCCTTCACGTCATAAAAAATCTTTTTAAACAAGGGGTTATCAGGAACAAGATCGTCTTTTTCCAACTCTTCAGTCATGTACTGACTCACTTTTACTTCACGGATATCCCCAGGGGTTTCTCCTTCTTCCTCAAAAAGAACAGTGTTGCAATGCTTCAAAAGAAACCGCAGAAACTCCGTCTCCTCAACCAGAAAAGCCAGCGGCTTTAATTCAGGAGGGGGGCCCGGGGGTGGAGCTTTCCGTTCTTCCCTGCGTTGATCGCGCAGCTCCTTTTTCCGGTGCTCTTCATTCTGTTTCCGCTTATGCTTTCTAACCTCGGTATACAACACCTCCTCACTGACGTCGAGCAACCTGCTGCACTCCTTAATGTACACCGAACGGGTTATGGAATCGGGAATGACAGCCACCGAACGAATGACATCTGTAATCAGCCGTGATTTGGCCACCGGGTCATTCTCTGTGGTTTTCAATAGCAAACGGGTTTTAAACTGAATAAAATCGGTTTCATTTTCCCCGATATAAGCCTCAAAGCCACTGGCCCCTTTTTTCCGGGCAAATGAATCCGGGTCTTCTCCCTGGGGAAGCAAAAGAACCTTCACATTCATCCCCTCCTCAAGAACCAGGTCAATTCCCCTCAGGGAGGCTTTTATTCCAGCCTCATCACCATCATAAATAATGGTCATGTTTGGAGTGAACCTTTTAACCAGTCTGATCTGTTCAGGAGTCAGGGCTGTTCCGGAAGAAGCAACCACATTTTCGATTCCGGCCTGATGCATCGAGAGAACATCGGTATACCCTTCAACCAGATAACACTTATCGGAGCGGGCCATCTCCCTGCGTGCCTGAAAGATTCCGTAAAGGACCTTACTTTTATGATAGATTTCCGATTCAGGCGAATTGAGGTATTTGGCCGCCTTGGGATCATCCTTTAATATCCGGCCGCCGAAAGCGATCACGCGTCCGGCAAGATTATGAACAGGAAAAATAACCCGCCCTGCAAACCGGTCGCGCACCCAGTTGTCCCGCCTGATGGTCAGCCCGGCCTTTTCCAGAAACTCCATTTTATACCCTTGCTTTTGAGCAGCTTCAGTAAATGGAGCCTTTCCGTCAGGACTGTACCCCAATTCAAATTTCCGGAGAATATCATCCCGGAACCCACGTTCTCTGAAATACCCCAGACCAATGGTCCTCCCCTCATTCTCTTCCCATAAAAAACGGGTAAAATACTTTTGCGCAAACCCTGAGACAATCATGAGGCTTTCACGTTCATCTTTTAATTGCTTCTGCTCCGGTGTCTCCTCCTCTTCCTGAACTTCAATGTTATATTTACGGGCAAGCCATTTGAGCGCTTCGGGATAACTTAAGTGCTCGTGTTCCATAATAAAGTTTACCGCATTTCCCCCTTTTCCGCAACCAAAACATTTGAAAATTCCTTTGGAGGGCGAAACGGTAAACGAAGGGGTCTTCTCATTATGAAAAGGACATAGTCCAAGCATGTTAACACCCCTCCGGCGAAGGGTTACAAACTCGGAAACCACCTCTGCAATATCGGCAGTGTCCAGAATACGTTCTATGGTAGCAGGATCTATCACGGCTACAAATTTAGCGAATCTTCCCATGTGGAGAAATAACCGTTCCTTTATTCGCATTCTAATTTTTCTTTTATCTTTAAACTTTAAACGGGATGACTCCTGGGAAAACAGGTTTTTCCGCAACATGAAAGAGATGAAACGAGTCATGTCCACCGATCGGCGGACACACAGGAGAAACATTATAAATGACGAGTTCCATCGAAATGCGTAAGCATTCTATCGAATACCGTTAAAATTAACACTAATAATGAGATGAAACGAGCATGAGAAATAATTTCACACACAGGAAAATGTTTATATGGCGAGT
>CAYTDH010000460.1:0-3874 GCA_964436325.1 uncultured Tangfeifania sp. | reverse complement strand
GCGTGCCACGCCGGGCGGTTCGGGAGTCCGGGGGTGGCAACGAAGGGATGAGCGGGGCGGGGTTGCGGTCCACGGAGCGCCTGGCACGGCCCCTGCCCTGCCGACGAAGGAGGCAGGTTCGTCAGGGGGCGTGCCAGGCGCGGTGGCGGGGCGGATAGGCGGTCGGGGGCGGAGTTACGTTTAAGCTGTGCGGCGGGCGATAGCCCGTCCGTACAAGCGCTTTGTTGGCGCTGAAGTTATTGTGACGACTGAACGCTGTCCAGTTCCTTCAGGTGAAAATCAACCACACGGAGGCGGACCGGATCCCCCAGTTTGGCGGCAAGTGCACTGGCTATTCTGGGCAAAGCATTTTTGGCTTCATCATTGTACATACTGGCTGAGGGAAGAACCAGAGATACAGTCAGTCCGGAAGAACCCTTTGACAAGAGAATGTCATGGCGCTTGTCACCCGTAAGCAACTGCAATTCCGTCAGTGCCTCGCCTAGGTGCCTTGCGTCGGCTTTGGTCGCGCCATCTGAATAATGAATGCTCTTTCCCTCGGCAAGTGTGTATGTTTCTGCCCCTGATTGGCGAATTGCCTGTTCAAGGATCTGGAATCGTGCCTGTGACCTTGCCGTTGCCACAAGAGGAAGCAGCACGGGATTGCTACCGGTCAACGCTGCAAGGATGATACCGGCGATCGCCAATCCCTTCCCTTTCACTGCGCCTGAAGAAGCCCTTATTCTGAGAAGCGCAGCGACGCCAGAGGCTATGGCTACCACGGCCACAGGAATAACCAAAAGCCGGAATGACGATTCCTGTCCTAATATTGGAATGCTGATTATCGCAAGAGCCAAGCTCCATTTTGCCAGCCCCGAGCTCTTGCCCTTTTCGCCTTTCTCTGTAGTCGACCGACACGTGGGAGTCGCCACCGGCAAGAAACCGCCCCCCCGCCGTGAACAAAAATTGACAGGTGTCCATGTCGCGTTCCGGATTGGGCAGCACACGCAACTCGATGTGGTCCTGTCGCCAAAAATCAGTGTCCCCCACGTCGCGTTCCGGATGGCAGGTCACCGCGTCGTCGACCACCACCGCCCGCAGCAACAGCCGATGGTCGGCGAACGCCAATTTGATTTCGGCCCGCCTCAGCGGCGTCTCCTCGCCAAACAGGTCGCTCAGCAACGGCACTGGCGGCACCCGCCGCCAACCCGCTTCATCGTCGCTCGTCAGACGATGGACGCAATAGACCGGCGGCAAAAAGGCGTGGCGAGGATCAATCCCGCGATGGCGACTGTTCAATGGCATTGGCAATCCTTAATTCAGCATTCAGCATTCGGCATTGAAGGTTTTGACACAGATTATGTTTCGAGTGCATCGCACATTGGGGCGGGCCTTCAGCCCGCTATGTTTGGCTTTTCCCTTACCCCAGGGTCGCCCGTTGGTTGCCCCTGGGCTCTTGAATTGGAACACCCCGTCGGGGTGGGTTTGGTTGCCCCTGGGCTCGTTGCCCCTGGGCTCTTGAATTGGAACACCCCGTCGGGGTGGGCTTGGTTGATGCGTAGCCTTATGGCGATTTTCGGGGCAACGCCCCGGCACAATTCGAGAGCCCAGGGGCAACCAACGGGCGCCCCTGGGGCCACGTTGCATAAAACACACCCGCCCTGTAGGGGCGACACAACGTAATCGTAACGGCGGCCAAAATATAATTTGCGACGCAACCTCGTTCAGCATTCAGCATTCAGCAGCTTTCCGCGGCGAAGCGGGAAAATCAACCGCGCGTCGCCCCCCGGCGGCGCACGGCGACGCCGAAGCCAAGCGCCAGCAGCAAACCGGTGGCCGGCTCGGGAATGACGCCCGTGGTGGCAAAGCTGAAGGCATTGGCCGCATTGCTAATGCGGATGGCGTCGATGCGCGTGTCGCGAACCACAATGCCAAACGTGTTCAGCGACGAGCCGAAGACGTCGGCGTCGGCTTGGCTGAAATCCGGTGTGCCCAAGGCGGCGATGCTCGTGGCGTTGCCGACATGCGTCCAAATGTCCAGACGGTCGTTGGCGCCCGTCTCGTCGACAACGATTCGCACCATCATCAAATACGTTTGGTTGGTGACAAAGTTAAACGTGCTGCTGGGCACCGTGGTGGTCACTCCGTCGTAGGTGAAATTTTGCGGCGTGTTGCCCGAATTGCCGGGTCGTACGCTGAAACGGTTGGGCACGGCGCTTTCATCGGAAAGCGTGGGATTGAAACTGACGACGGAATGGCCTTGATCGAAGCCGGCGTTGAAGCGGAGCAACAGCGATAGCCAAATGGTTCCATCGAGGCCGCCCGTCGAGCGCCAAGTCGTCCGGTTCAAACGGCTGGCCCCACCCGCCGAGCCGCCAACGTTGTCCAGGTTCTCGTAGCCGGGCGTAACGCTCGACAGGTTAGTCGATGGAATGTACTTGGTATAGTCGCCCGCACCGCCGTATCCGGCGGTTCGCACCCAGTCGCCCCCCCAGCCGAACCCCCCGCCCAAACCGTCGAGGTTCACCTGCGTGTCGCCATAGTCGAAATACTCGCTGATGTAGGCCGCCGAAGCGACCGCCGGGAAGACGGCCAACCCCACGCCGAAGATGACCGCACACACCCCGTTCAACCGCTGTTTCCGCGTCGACTGTCTCATGATCGTCTCCTTGTTTTGATGTACTTTCGGCCCGTCTCTCGTCCACCGGCGGTGAACATCCGAGTTCGGGACCATTCACATGTCGCGGCCGGCCCCGAACCAGCGCCAAAACCCCCAGCTTACCCGGTCGTTGAACGGCCGGTAATAGCCGGCGTTGCCACTGGTCGGCTGCCGATCCGCCCACTCGCGCACCGTCGTCACACTGCCATCCGTCCCGGCGATGTTCATCGACCAGCTTAGCGGATGGGAAAGCTTCTTGTAGCCAACGTTGTCGAACATGGTATAGGAATCGGCGAACCAGTAGTTGAGTTTGCCGTATCCCCAACTGAACTCGGAGAATCGAGCCAGGGTGGTGGGCGGGCCATGCGAGCCCGTGCCCCAGGCGAAGGTGTAGTCGCAGGCCGTGCTGGTGCTTGTCAGGGGGATTTGGCTCGGCAAGGACTCGTACCACCGCTTGCGCCTTGCCTCGGCCGCCGCCAGCCCCCCCCAGCCAACCGTCAGAATCCTGACGTCCGGACAATACAACAGGCGATGGTTGCCCAGGTAGTCGTTGACCACCAGCAGGCCCAGCCCGCCAACGTTGCCGTGTTTCGAGACAAAATAGCTCTCGGTGGTGGCGGGCACGTGGTGGGGCAGCCGGTCGTCGAAATCGATCAGATAGGTATGAAGACTAAGATTGATCTGGCGCATGTTGGACACGCAGGCGACCACCTTGGCGCGGTCGGCGGCCCGCTGCAAGGCGGGCAGCAGTATCGCCGCCAAAATGGCGATGATCGCCACCACCACCAGCAACTCGATCAAGGTGAAAACGGTTCGCTTCATTTTTTCCCGACCGGCCTCCGCTTCCTCTCGCGACCGCTCTCCGCAACCACGGAAGCCGCGTCGGCCGCCAGATACGTGACGTCTTTCGACAGCAAATTGAGTCTGAAACGTATGTGGGCGAGCAACTTTTCGCTGGACACGATTCCCGCCGCCAACGCCTGGATATCGTCCATCATGGCCAAATCCTGTTGCAACCGGTAGCGCAGACGCTCGGGCCACACCAAACTGGTGCGATTGAGCGCATCCATGACCTCCTCGCCGGAAACATGTTCGTCGCCCATGCTCGCCGCGGCCGCCGCGTCGACCGGCACGTTGGCGTGCAATTCGGCGAACCTGGCCTGCACCGCGGGCGAGAGCAAAGGGATAGGGATAGGAACTTGCTTTTTGCCTATCCATACCCGTACTATAGCCGTT
>CAYTDH010000459.1:0-3877 GCA_964436325.1 uncultured Tangfeifania sp. | reverse complement strand
ATCGACTACTCCATGTCGGTTATTGTATCCCGGGCGTTGCCCGATGTCCGCGATGGATTTAAGCCTGTACACCGCCGTGTGCTATACGGTATGTATGATTTGGGGATTTTATCGAATCGTTCTTATAAAAAGTCGGCCCGTATTGTGGGGGAGGTACTTGGAAAATACCATCCCCACGGCGACTCGTCGGTTTATTTTACTATGGTTCGCATGGCCCAGACCTGGTCGTTGCGGTATCCGCTTATCGACGGCCAGGGGAATTTTGGCTCAGTTGACGGGGACAGTCCTGCTGCCATGCGGTACACCGAAGCCCGAATGGCCAAAATAGCGGAACTGACCCTGGCTGACCTTGACAAGAATACAGTGGATTTTCAGCCCAATTTCGATGAATCGCTGTCTGAACCTGTCGTACTACCCACCCGGATTCCGCAGCTTTTGATCAACGGAACGTCCGGAATCGCCGTGGGAATGGCAACCAATATGCCTCCGCACAATTTAAGTGATACCATTGATGCTATTGTTGCTTACATCGATAATAATGACATCACCACCGAAGAACTGGTTGCCATCATTAAGGCACCCGATTTTCCCACCGGAGGTATCATTTACGGATATCAAGGGGTCAAAGATGCCTATGAAACCGGCAGGGGCCGTATTGTCATCAGGGGAAAAGCCCATATTGAAAATGAGGGGGGAAGAGAGAAGATTGTGGTCACCGAAATTCCCTATCTCGTCAACCGGGCCGAAATGATCCAGAAGACTGCCGATTTGGTGAATGACAAGAAAATTGAGGGTATCTCCAATGTAAACGATGAATCGGGACGCGATGGAATGCGCGTGGTTTATGACCTGAAACGTGATGCCATGCCCAATGTCATTCTGAATAAATTGTACAAATATACCTCCCTTCAGACCTCCTTCAGTGTGAATAACATTGCCCTTGTGGATGGCAGACCGAAAATGCTGAACCTGAAAGACCTTATATTCCACTTTGTCAATCACCGGCATGACGTTGTTGTACGCCGGACAGAATATGAACTTGATCAGGCACAGAAAAGGGCGCACATCCTGGAAGGGCTGATTATCGCCAGTGACAATATTGATGAAGTTATCGCCATCATCCGGGGATCTTCCACTCCTGACGAAGCCAGGGAAAAACTCATTGAACGTTTTGAACTGACAGAAATTCAGGCACGTGCCATTGTGGATATGCGGCTGAGACAACTTACAGGTCTGGAACAGGATAAACTCCGGAAAGAATTTGAAGAGATCATGCAGCAAATCGAATATCTCCGGAAAATTCTTGCGGATTTCCCCCTGCGTATGGATATCATCAAGGAAGAGTTAAACGAGATCAAGGATAAATTTGGAGACGACCGACGTACTGAACTGATTCCCAATGCTGAAGAATTCAATCCCGAAGATTTTTATGCCGATGAGGATATGGTAATAACCATTTCTCATTTGGGCTACATTAAGCGCACTCCGCTGTCTGAGTTCCGTACACAGGGAAGGGGAGGAACGGGTTCTCGAGGAGGAGCTACCCGTGACCAGGATTTTCTGGAACATATTTTTATTGCCTCCATGCACAATACCCTGTTGCTGTTTACCAAAAACGGCAAATGCTATTGGCTGAAAGTTTATCAAATACCCGAAGGCACCCGAACTTCTAAGGGGAGAGCCATGCAAAACATCCTGAACATTAGTCAGGAGGATAAAGTCCTTACGTATATCCGGGTGAAAACCCTTTCTGATGAAGAATTTATCAACAACAATTATATTTTGCTGGCCACCAAAAAAGGGATCATTAAAAAAACCAAACTTGAAGCCTATTCGCGTCCCCGTCAGAATGGGGTCAATGCTATATCCATCCGCGAAGGAGATGAACTGCTTGAAGCAAGACTTACCAATGGGAACAGTGATATCATTTTAGCCGGAAGATCCGGTAAAGCCATTCGTTTTCATGAATCCAAAGTCCGCTCTATGGGTAGGACTGCTTCCGGAGTCAGGGGAATAACCCTTGCCAATGACCAGGATGAAGTGATTGGCATGGTTTGTGTAAACGGTGATGAAAACGAAAATATTCTCGTTATCTCTGAAAATGGATACGGAAAACGCTCAAGAATAGAGGATTACAGAATAACCAACAGAGGAGGGAAGGGGGTCAAGACCATAAACATTACCCCGAAAACAGGTGATTTAATAACCATCAAAGGTGTTTCAGACGATAACGATCTGATGATCATTACTCAACATGGGTTGACTATCCGGCTCGCAGTTGGTACCATATCAGTTTTGGGCAGGGCAACACAAGGAGTCCGGTTGATTAACCTAAAAGCAGATGACAGCATAGCATCGGTGGCCCGCGTGGTGAACGAAGCCAAAGAAGAGTTGGAGGAGAATGAAGAGAGTGACAGAAATAGTGACGATACTGAAGATACGCCTGGCGATGAAGCCAGGAATAACGTAGAATAAGAATAAATTGAAATAAATGTGGAATCTTATTTGAATTAAATCTTAATTCGTAATATTTTTGTAAAAAATTAAATTTAAAAAAGGAATACAATGAAAAAAGCAATTATTCTGGTAAATCTTGCAGCATTAATCATACTGGCGGGATGTTCTCCCAGAACGAAAGTAACCAGTTCGCAAAACCTGAAAGATACCGGGAAACTGAAAGAAGCAGTCAATACGATTGAAGAAGCCATTGATCCAAGTAATGAAAAAGCAGAGAAAACTCTTGAATGGCCCCGCACCTGGGAGGTGAGGGGTGAAATTTATCAGGCTGTTTATCAATCTGAAGATGAAAGTGTAAAGTCATTGGTTGAAAACCCGCTGAGCGAAGCGCTTCAATCTTACAAAAAAGCGCTTGAACTGGATGAAAAAGAGCGTTTCGAAAACAGCATTAAAGTAAAGTTAACATTGCTCACCAACGATTTAACCAATCAGGCTGTGGAGGCTTTTAACGATGAAGATTATAACAAAGCTCTTAACTCTTTTGAGCAAATACTTGATATTCAAGATATTGATGTAATCGCGGAAGACAGCCCCGGAGCCGTTGATACCGTTATTATTTTCAATGCCGGACTGGCTGCTTACAACGCAGAAAAATATGATAAAGCCATTGATTATTATTCAGAAGCTGCCAAGCATGGCTATAATGGAGCGCGTACTTACAGCTTAATCGCCAATACTTATCAATTGAATAAAGATACCCTTGGTGCTTTGGATGCTTTGAAAGAAGGGTTCGAAAAATATCCGGAGGACAACACCATTCTGACCAACATGATTCAGATTTACCTCGATATGGATAAAACCGATGAAGCCATGAAGTATCTTGATATGGCCATTGCGCAGGATCCGGAAAATGGCACTTACCATTTTGCTCAGGGAACATTGTATGAAAAGATAGAGAATAATGAGAAAGCTATTGAGTCCTATAAGAAAGCCATTGAGGCCGACCCTGAATTTTTTAATGCGCATTACAACCTCGGGGCGCTATACTATAACGAGGGCGTTCAGCAGATAGAAGTGGCAAATTCCATTCCCACAAGCGAAAATGAACGCTATGCTGAGGAATTGGCCAAAGCTGACAAATGGTTTGAGAAAGCGCTGCCATACATGGAAAAATGCCATGAATTGCAACCCGATGATAATATGACAATGGAGTCGCTCAAAAATTTGTATTACCGTTTGAAAATGATGGAAGAATACAATGAAATGCTTGAAAAGCTTGGACAGTCGTAAATGATACCAAAAAAGGGGGCAAAATGCCTCCTTTTTCAATACTTGTTTTATTTAACTTAATATCAATTATAAGACAAGCGTATTTTATTATTCGCGGGGTTCGCCTGCATGATTAAGCCCTTCGGGTGCA
>CAYTDH010000458.1:0-3880 GCA_964436325.1 uncultured Tangfeifania sp. | reverse complement strand
TCCTTAAACGCCCTAACGGCTACCTTAACCGGCCACTTTTGCACCATGGTCAGTTCCGTATCATTTCCATCATCATCGGTAACCACTGCAATTTTGTGGTCCACGGTATATTCTCCCTCGCCCACAATCTCTTTTATTTTAAAGGTCCCTTTCATCTTAAAAGGCACCATGATTTTGTGTGGCTGATCATTTTCATTGACTTCTCCCAGCCAGTCACCGGCTTTCACCTGGTCGCCTTCTTTGGCAATGGGTTTGAACCCCCACTTCTTTTCCCGGTTTAATGGATCAGTATATTCCCCGCGTTTCAGGAAAACACCATCCATCTTATCGAGATCATTTTGCAGCCCGTCGTAGTTCCGCGACAGGATTCCAGGGCCAAGTGTCACCTCGAGCATATGTCCCTCAAACTCCACCCTTGAACCGGGTTTTAAACCGCGTGTGCTTTCAAACACCTGCACATAAGCATTCTTTCCCAGTACCTTAATCACCTCAGCCATCAGGCGCTCTTCCCCGAGGGAAATATAGCAAATCTCATTCTGGGCTACCGGCCCGTCCACTTCTACCATAACCAGGTTGGACACAATTCCAACCACAATGCCTGTTGTTTTATTTTCTTTTTCCATAGGTTATTGCGAATTCTTCAGGAAATTCAAAATTGGATTGTAATTCTTCAAGTAATTGATTAAATATCTGTTGTCCTTTCTCTTTATCAAGCTCATACCAGCGCTCGGCAATAAAAATCTTCAAGGTGAAAGCAATCACTTTTTCTACCGTAAAGTAGTTAAAGAAGGTTGCTTCATCCAGAAATTTCCACAGGTGATTATCGATTTTCAACTCCCTTTCAAGAATGTCATCAATTTCAAATAGTTGAACAATATTCTCAATGTCATCAATCTCAGTGGAAAGTCCAAAATCCCGTGCGCGGCTTTTCCTTAAACCATGGGTAACCTCATCGTCCCCAATCAGCGAATCCTCAAAGGGAATATCATGCTTCCGGCCGTTCAGGGCCATCATGATGTTGGACATGTTTTGCTTGTATTCCGCAAACCGGTATACGAAATTATTTCCCGATGCCTTCAGCCACTGGTACCAGCCACGTGTAAGAAAATGAATGGCTTCTTTCCTGGGAAATTCCTCTTCATCATCGTGAAAATATTCAATAAACTCAATAAAATAGGGAGGGAATCCAGTGGTGTCGAGCACTTCAAATTGCTTTCTGTCCACAAACTGCTCCATTAACTCCCGCGAAAAATTCCCCCGGTCATCCCAGTCAAAATCCGCTTCAAACAGAAGACTCAGCAGATTCTCATGATCCCAGGGAAGGTAAAACAATTCCACCAACCTGAAATCGGAAGAATGAAGTTCCCCTTTTAAGTAATCACGCAATTCATCCGCTGTGTAAGAAATCTTCTTATCATCAGGAACAATATCTGGCAATCCGGCTACAAGACAATAATAATTTCGTTCAATCATTTTTCCTCCTCAAAAAGAAGTTGACTGGTTTTGGGCCTCAGGTAACTTTTCAGAAAGTTGGTAAAATCTTCATCGCTAAAGCTAATCACATAGCTGCCATCGGATGGCCCAATCTGAAAACCTGATTTCATGCTCCGGGAAAAGTCCACTTCGAGCCCTTTGTTGAGTTCATCAGCCAGGTTATTCTTAAAATAAGTTTCAAGTTGCTCCCTGTCCGATTCGGGCATGATTACTTTCAAATCGAAACTCTCCTTTTTCATCCACCCCTTTACAACATCCGAAAGAAGTTTTTTCAGATAATCGGTATTGGAAAAAATTTCCTTCATCGGCGGCTGAATAACCTTAAGGGTAATCAGCGAAGTGATTTCCTGCTTAATGGCAGAAACAGCCTGATTCAGGGTCATCTTCATTTCTGAATCCACTTGCTTTTTTACCTCCTCTGCTTTATCATTCGCCTCATTTACAATTCGATCAGCCTCCTTTTGCGCATCTTTCTCAATCTGCTGAGCCTTTTCCCTGGCCTCCTTCAGAATAGCATCGGCTTCCTCACGGGCTTTTTCAACTCCTTCGTTGTAAATGGTTTCTGTTAATTGTTGAATTTTAGAATCCATATATTCCTGATGTTTTTTTTAAAGTACATTTAATTCTTCTTTACCCAAAAAAGAGACAGGTTAATTGAGTCCAATTTATCCCTGTTTTTTTAAGAGTCGTAAATGTACTAACAACATTTTAATAAGGAAGAAGGAAAAACCGCAATTTTTTAGGTTTTATGTCGCAAAATATGTTTTTTAAAACCAAGCTGTTAAAACAGGCAATCGCAATAAACCAACGCCCAAACATTCGGGAAGACGACAATCAATTTTGGGAATCAGTCTATTAATGCATCAAATAGAATGAATTTAAAACATTTTCTGAATGGCTCACTTGTTTAATAAAAGTGTTCCATGTCTTTTAATATTGGCTTAACGTTTCAGGAAAAAAGTGCAACAGATTTTTAGTTCGAATTTTAGTGTAAAAATAAGTCGGGCATCAAAAAAGTTCACCATTTCTTTTGCAGGAAATCGTCTCCTTCTTTATTAACTACCGGGAATTTTAACTATTTTTACATTAAGGTCTCGTAAACGAATGAACCAAGGAAAGTGTAGAATTTAATTCGTGACTAAAAAATAGTTTAAAAACGTTAACACATTAAAAGATGAACAAAATATTATTGCTTTTTTTTGCTCTGGCAACATTTGCCTGCACCCCCTCCACTGAAAATAAAATTCCTGTTTATGCCTGGACATCAGGCCCGGGGGATAAATCCAACGAGGAACTTCTTCTGGAGTTTGAAAACTGGAAAAACAAAGGCATTGACGGCCTCCTTTATAACGCAGGCCATGATAAGGCAGTATATGCAAGGGTAGCTCCGCTGGCGCAGCAGGCAGGTTTGGAGTTTCACTCATGGATTCCCACCCTTTTACAATCGAAAGAGGGTTTAGTGGACACCAGCCTTTATGCCGTTAACCGTCGGGGGGAATCCACCTGGAGCAACCCGCCCTACGTGGGCTATTACAAATTCCTTTGTCCCAATCAACCTGAGGTCTACACTTTCCTGGAAGGTCTCTACGGAAAAGTTGCTGAAGTCCCGGAAGTAGACGGCATACACCTGGACTATATCCGGTTCCCCGATGTGATTTTAGCCCGCGGCCTGTGGGAAAAGTATGGTCTGGTTATGGATAAGGAGTATCCGCAATTCGATTACTGTTATTGCGATAAGTGTGTCTCAGATTTTGAAGAACAAAGTGGCATCAATATCCTTGAAGCAGAAGACCCCTCCCAGGTTGAAGAATGGAAACAGTTCAGGTATGACCTTATAACCGATTTGGTCAATCACCTTTCAGAACATGTCCATTCCAAAGGAAAATCCATCAGCGCCGCGGTTTTTCCCGGGCCACACTCCGTAGCCAGGCGCATTGTCAGACAGGAATGGGACCAATGGAACCTGGATGCTTATTACCCGATGAATTACAATGATTTCTACCTCGAAGGAGTTGATTGGATAGGCGAGGTTTCGCGTGAAGCCGTGGAACTAACGGGTGGAAAAGCGCCGGTTTTTAGCGGACTTTTTATTTGTCCGAATCCCGAAAAAAAGGACGAAATGGCCGACCCTGAAAACCATGGTCTTATTCCTTCAGAAATACCGGATGCCGTTAGGGCTTCTGTTGCCAACGGGGCCGCCGGTATCTGCCTGTTTACTCCCGGCAGGATGACTCCGGAAGGATGGGAAGCTCTGCAGGAGGTGATTTATGAAGGAAATTGAAAAATTGAAAAAATTGACAAATTGACAAATTGACAAAATTGACAAATTGACAAATTGACAAATGGTGAAGGGAATTGTCATTCCGAGATTGCACCCAAAAATAAA
>CAYTDH010000457.1:0-3881 GCA_964436325.1 uncultured Tangfeifania sp. | reverse complement strand
ACCTGTAAAATGCTTTTTTGCCATCGGGATAGGCGACAATAGGTGCAGCATATCCAGCCTCACTTTTCATAAAACGAATATCTTCACGCAACTGTCTGGTTTTAATGCCGGCACTTCCCGGATCAAAATCAAGTAATGCATTATTAACTTCTTCGATTAAATCATTGAAATAATATTTCCGGCCAAAATTGCTAAAACATTTGTCGAGTGTATTGTAACGAAGAACGGCATTTTTATTTGTCGGCATAGTGGGTAAATTGTTGTGCAGGATATTTGCATAAAAATATAAATTTTTTCACTTTTTAATTGATCGTTGATAATTTAAATTTCACCGAAAAAATTCCCCCGGAAACAGGATTTTTTTCTTTTTCGCGTAACATTATTTTTGTTGAAGCGTCTTAAGAGAAACAAAACAGAAAGCCATGAAACGAATTTATCTTATTTCTATCCTTTTTATTTTCATTTTTTCAGCTTGTGAGGATGAATCCGGCGTTGCCGAAGCATTTACCAAATACCGTTTTAAGGATGGGGTAACCACCATTACGGTTCCCGGCTGGTTGATTCAAAGTGCAGCCACCTGGGGTGATCTCGAAAAGGAAGAGCGGGAACTGTTGCGCAGCATCGATAAGGTAAAAGTACTTACCATTGAAGATAAAGATCTGAATGCCCGCAGTAATCTGCACCAGGAATTCTATGAAACCGTGCGCCGGCGCGGTGATTTGGAAGAACTTTTGGTGGTGCGCGATGGGAATGAACAGGTAACCATCTTCGGAAAATCAGAAGGAAGTTCCATCGAAGAAATGCTCATTTTAGTGGGTGGAGAGGAAAATGCCATTGTCTACCTGAAAGGAAGATTGCAGCCCCACTTAATTTCAAATTTCATGGAAAAAGACTCACAAAAAGGATTTTTGAGCTTTAAGAATTAGAATTTCCCATCGGCAACTTATATTTCATTGTCACTTCTCCGGTCTCTTTGTTCACTATAATTTACTGTTGAAAATCTCCGGTTATTTTTCCATATCTGCCCTCACGAGCCTTATCTCTCCAAACGAGAAATCATCACCTAATCTATTTTTCATGTCGGAAAGGGTTTCGGTTGGGGTTTTTTCTTTGAATTGGCGGGCAATGGCATCGTATTTCTTTTTGTCGATAAGGTCAAAAACATTCAGTTTACCTTTTTTTACAGCATGGGTCAAATGAGTTTCAATGGTTGAAACAGCCAGTTTTCTGCGTGAGGCAATTTCATTGGGGGGGAGACCTTCTTTGAACAGGGCGAGGCTCACCTGTTTGGTGTCCATTCCTGCAAATGCCACCTCTTCCCGGGCATTAAGGGGCATTTGCATGTCCTTTTCATTCCGGTAATTCAGGATGAGTGACAAGATATCCTGTCCGAAATATTCCATTTTTTTACCTCCCATCCCTTTCACCGCTTTCAGTTCTTTGGCTGTAAAAGGAAGCTTATTCGATATGGAAGCCATTAATTTTTGGGGAAGAATTTCCGCCTGGCTAAGACCGGTTTCTTCCGCTTTTAGTTCGCGCCATTCAATCAATTTCCGGAAGAATTCCGGGTTATTGACCTTTAATCCGGTTTGCTTGCTCCGGGATTTGGAGGTGGGTTTTTCTACAGAAGCCTTTGCTCTTGCCTCAAGGTGGTTTTTAATGGAGAATTTTTCGGATGCAGCGTGCATGCAGGCTTGTTTTATCTCCAGTTCCATTTCGAGTTGTCCGAGTGCATTGGAAATCCGTTGGCGCAATGCCTTGTTGTCGGTTTGGAAGTTGGCTTCATCCAGAGGTCGCAGAATCCGTTCTTTCATTTTTGGTGCAAAATAATTGAGCGCTTTTTTGATTCGCTGCTGCAAATGCGGGTTGGCATCTGCCGGTCCTGAGTCTCTTAGCATTTGTTCTACCTGAAGCTGAAATTTTCTGGCCACCTCATTCATTTCCTTTTCGACAGGCCCCTCCATCCTGCTGAGGATTTCATTCATATTCCCCATCAGGAGGGCAGAATGATCGGCCCAGATTTTCCGGATGTACCGGCCCGAACGGATAACCTGGCTGAAGTCAAACAGTTCGCCGATGAGTTCAAGTTCATAATTTTTCCGGTGTTGTTTTAGCTCTTCCTTTCCGGGTTGGTTTTGTTCCACTTCAGCAGTGAATCCGCTGACGGTCTGGTCGTTGATTACACTTTGATTGTCTAGCGGAGTGCTGAGTACCAGTCCCTCCAGGCTTTTGCACCTGCTGAGGGCCACATAAACCTGTCCATGGGCAAAGGATTTTCGGGCATCGATGATGGCTTTTTCAAACGTCAGCCCCTGGCTTTTGTGAATGGTGATGGCCCAGGCAAGCTTCAGCGGATACTGGATGAATTTTCCGGCAACCGTTTCTTCTATTTCCGATGTTTGTTCATTGAGGCGGTATTTGGTGTTTTCCCACTCACTGGGTTCTACCCTGATGGTATCCGGATCATCAGGGCACAATACATCAATTTGGTCTTCAAAAATTTTGACTACTTTTCCTATTTTTCCGTTGTAATACCTTTTTTCCAGGGAGGTATCGTTTTTCAGAAACATGACCTGAGCCCCGGTTTTTAGTTCCAATACTTCATCTGCAGGATAAGAGGACTCAGGAAAATCGTCTTCGACTTTGCACTCAAAACGGTGAATCTTGCCCCCGAGGTTTTTGAGATGCGATTCGTTGATGCGTTTGGCCTGATAGTTATGCGTAGTCAGGGTGATGTAACCTGCATCCCCGGAGGGGGTAAATCCGGGCTGGAACGATTGGTTCAACAATTCTATATCGGCCTGGCTAAGCTGATTGTCGCGGACTTTATTTAGTAATTCGATAAACTTACGGTCGCTTTGCCGGTAAATGTGTTTCAGTTCGATGCTGATGAAATTCGATTTTTGGAGGGCATGGCTGCTGAAAAAGAAACAGGTATCATAATATTTCTTTAAAATGTCCCAGTCATCTTCTCTGACCACTGGGGCCAACTGCTGCAAATCCCCGATCATAAGGAGTTGAATCCCCCCAAAAGGCTGATATTTGTTTTTGAACCTCCGGAGTGTTGCATCAATGGCATCGAGTACATCGGCCCGGACCATACTGATTTCATCAATGACCATTAAGTCGAGGCTGCGAATGAGGTTGATTTTATTCTTGCTAAACCGGTTGATACGCCCTGGACTTTGTCCCTGAGCCGGGTTGCTCATGAAACCAGGGGGCATGGCATCTTCAGGAATTTGGGGACCAAAAGGCAACTGGAAAAAGGAATGAATGGTCACACCCGCAGCGTTTATGGCAGCCACGCCTGTTGGTGCTACCACAATCATCCGCTTGGGAGAAGATTTTTTGAGATTTTTCAGAAAAGTAGTTTTTCCTGTTCCTGCTTTTCCGGTCAGGAATACGTTTTGTCGTGTGAAGTGCAAAAAATCAAAAGCCAGCTTCAACTGTGGATTTTCATGGTTTTGCATGGGGTATTCTTATTTTATGGTTCTTTTCACATCATCCAAATCTACACTTTTTTGGGTGAATGGAAATGGATTTTTTGAAGAATTCCGGGAATTTTTTTACGAAGATAGCAGGTCTTGGTTCGTTTTGAAGCGAACTTCTTCATATATTCCATGCTGCTTGGACTAAAATCAAATGGCTTTTTTTGATTGAAGGCGGTTTTTTTTTCATTAACTTAGGGCCACTTTTAATATAAAACCAAACAATATGAACAAATTTTTATTTATGGCCGTTGTTTTTTTGACTGGCCAAAGCGTTATGGCACAGCCTAAAGTAGAACTGGTTCGTATGCCAGATGAAAAGAAAGTGGAAGTTTTGGTCGGCGGGGATTTATTAACTGCTTATATCTATCCCGATAACATTAAAAAACCGGT
>CAYTDH010000456.1:0-3900 GCA_964436325.1 uncultured Tangfeifania sp. | reverse complement strand
ATAGAGCAAAAGAGATGACAAAAAAAAATGAAATATTGTAATAATTGTCAGATGATGGTGCAACCACAAAAAGATTTCAATTGGATAGTATTTATAATACTATTTTGCTGTACTTGGATAGGGTGGGTGTTTTATCTTATTTATTATGTTGTTAAAACTAAAAGATGCCCAATGTGTAATTCGACTAACTGGGGAGTGCCTATGCAGAATCAGCAAAGAACACAAGCTCGACAAGCTAGATTATTGCCCCCACAGCCTGTAATTCAAACTATTCAAAAATACTGTCCAGAATGCGGTAATGGTCTAAGTGGAGCATTTTGCGAGATCTGTGGAACGAAGGTAAGGGATTATTAATAGATTTACCATTATATTTTTTTTAATATATTGAAATTTTTAGTTGATATAGCAAATTTGAAAAATCTAAAATGAAATACAAAAATGCAAGAAACTAATATTGAAAGATCAAAGAAAGAATTAAGCAAATTTCAAGAATTTAAATTATATATAAAATGTTTCAAATCAATGATCTTAAGTCATCACCCGAAATGTGAAAATTTTGAGGGTCATACTTTAAATATTGGAAAATATAGGCTTTGTATAGGATGTTTTGTTGGTTATCCTTCTGCGATTATTGGTATTTTTGGAATTTTATTTCTGAATTTAAATAATAACATAGAAACTACATCATTTTTTATATTTGGGCTTTTATTTTTATCAACTTTTTTATGGAGTCCATTAGGATTAACAAAAATAAAAAAGATTAAAATTCTTCAAAAATTTCTGATCGGAATTGGCTCATCTATGTTATTTTGGGGAATTTGGACGTTATCTAATCCCTTTATTATAAAATTATTGATATTCCTCGGGATATTTGGAGCATTATTATTGATATTAAATCTATATCATGCCCATGGTTTCCAAGATAATTGTATAAAATGCGAGTATTCTCATAAATGGGATGTTTGTCCAGGATTTAGAGAAATAAGGAAATGTCTGGAAAAAAATGATCTTCCCTTTAGCTTCTAAAATTTGATCCCTAATTTTATTTTATACACTATCTATAAATAAAAACAGATTTCATTGTTATTTATTATTGATTGGTTAAGTAAATCAAATAAACAAAAAAGAGATTAAAAAATGGAAAATTGAATGCAATACACTGGAAGAGATAAATTTATATGGGGAATTGCCAGTCTGGGGACAAGCCTCATTTCCGGAGTGTATGGTGCTACCTTGCAATATTTCTTCCAAGTTTATCTAGGGCTTGATGCGTTTTTAATTGCTATATCCGCGTGGCTTTATGCGATCTGGAATGCGCTTAATGATCCCATCTTTGGAGTGCTTTCAGACCGAACCAAAAGCGATAAAGGAAGAAGGATCCCCTATATGCGATATACCGCACCATTTTTAGGATTGACATTCATAGTAATTTGGCTTGTTCCCTTAGATCTCTCTGAGATGGGAATATTCTGGTGGATGTTAATTACCATGCTGCTTTATGACACAACCTATACCATTATAGGATTAGCCTATTCTGCATTATTACCTGAGATTACGGAAAATGATCAAGAAAGAGGGCAATTTCAGCAATCAGCCTCTTTTTTTGGGTTATTGGGAATGATTTTAGGGTTTCTTTTACCAGACATCCTTAGACCTAAAACTGGGCAGACATCCTTATTCCCGCTCTATGTTGGAATGGTGGTTATCGGAATTGTCGGCTCAATTTTAGTTATTGTGACCAGTTATAATTTCAAAGAACGACCTGAATTCACCCAAGTCGATGAAGCAGTCGGATTTAAGGAATCTATTAAATATACTTTTACCAGTAAGTCCTTTTTAATACTAACTGCGGCTAATTTTATGTCCATATTTGTTCAAAGCATATTAGTTGGATCGATCTTTTATTTGGCCGACTATGTCTTGCAAGTTCCTACAATTCTTCTTTTAGTGGCAATATTTTTAGGATTACTGATCGGGGTCTTTTTTGCTAATAATCTTGCCGGGAAATTCGGAGTTGTCCAAGCTAATCAAATATTACTACTAATAAGTGCCGTTCCCTTGATGTTGTTACCTGTTCTTCCCGATCCCTTGATTTATATGAGCCTATTCTTTGCAGGATTTGGTCTCTCTGGCCCATTAGTGTTAACCAATGTTTTATTCGCACAAGTATCTGATGAGGATGAGATTGAATCAGGAGTAAGGAGGGAAGCAAGTTTTTTTGGTGTAAATGCGATGCTTACTAAGCCTGCACAATCCGTTGCTTTAGCTGTGGGGCCAATCCTTCTCCAACTAGCAGGATTCCTGGTACCTGCACGGGGATCAACGGAAATCATACTCGATCAACCTCAATCTGTGGTATTAATGATAAAAATCATCATAGGTCTTATTCCGGGAATTGCAATGCTTTTAGGGGCCATTTTGCTGTATTGGTATCCTCTACGTGGAAATTATCTGAAACAAGTCCAAGAAAATGTATTGCAAATGCACGATGATAAATATAAAAAACTCAAGGAACAAACTCAAACTCCATAATAAACCTTTATTTTATAATTTTCTTTTTTTTTAATTATCCATAAAAAACAATTGGTGAAATTATATTGTTACTAATTACAAAAGCATCTAAGCAAGCTCTTAATGGATTAAGAGATCTTTCTATGATAAAATGGTATGTAATTCCCTTGCTGGCGATAGTTCTCTACATCTATTTTACCGAAGTAAAAAAAGCTCGTGAAACGGGAGATTGGAA
Source organism: uncultured Tangfeifania sp. (assembly GCA_964436325.1). Taxonomy (GTDB): domain Bacteria; phylum Bacteroidota; class Bacteroidia; order Bacteroidales; family Prolixibacteraceae; genus Tangfeifania. The sequence continues at coordinate 1,154 of CAYTDH010000456.1, read as the reverse complement.
TGCTATTTATGCTGGGTTAACATTATTCGGTATGGATTTTATTAATGAAACCTGGAACGGTATCATCTTTGCTGCGACTCAATATTCTGCATTTTGGACCACACCAGGCGATACCGGTCTCAGAGTAATGGTAGGCTGGAACATAGAAATTATCTTTATGTTCTCAATTGCCGGAATAATATTTTATAACTCGCTCCCTGAAAATCCAAATGAAAGATTCTTGGGTCTTCCGGCAAAATGGTCATTAGGGATTGGATTTGCAATCTTTTGTGTCTTTATTGAATGTTTACTTAATATTGGGGGTCATTTGGTCTGGGTCTATCCGTGGTGGAACTTATCCATTACTGGCATATGGCTAATTTTTCTTATAGGATACTTCCATTTCTTTGCCGCAGTGAATATCGTAATTGGGCTGAAAAGGGAGAAAGCAAAAAAACTTGCGGTTGTGGGAATATTTTCGGTCGCAATAATCTTAAATATAATATTTTTGGGATTATTAGGTTGGGTCTATTAATCCCCTTCCAATTTCATTTTTATTCTTTTTTAGATTTCAGAAATGGTGGATTTTAAAATTATTTATATAGACTAATTGGTATGTCATTAATTATTTTACATGCTATACTAACCATATGCCTCCTTATTTTATCCATTATCATTTACAGCTTCCGAAAATCAAATGTTGAGGAAAAAATAATCCAAGAATATGAAAGTATGATTAATAAATTACTCCTAATGGCTTATGGAGTTCTTGTGGGGATAAACCTTCTAATATTCGTCTTAATATTTTCTTCAACAAATTATAGCGAATTTAATATTTCTTCTGATATACTAATTATCAATGGTTCTCAATTCTTATTTTTCGTCTCTATTATCTTTTTTATCAAATCACTCAAATATCACATAGAAGAGGATTCCCTCCTATTTAATTATCCCACTAAGAGAGAATCTAATCAAGGCAATATCTATATCGGAAAGATCATACATAATAATAAAGAGCGCTATAAATATCACCTAAAGTTGGAGGATCTCGAACGACATATGTTTGTATGCGGTATCACAGGCTCTGGAAAGAGCAATTTTGTTCAACATTTTTTAATAAACTTCCAAAAAATCTATAATATTCCCTTCTTATTGGCAGAATTCAAGGGAGAATA
>CAYTDH010000455.1:0-3911 GCA_964436325.1 uncultured Tangfeifania sp. | reverse complement strand
CCTCCGCCGTGGACAAAAACCAATACTGCCCTGTGGGGGTTAGAATCCTCCGCAGGCATGTAAATATCCAGCTCGAGATTCTGACCTTCTTTTAAAATGTAGGTGCGGGTCTCTTTCGTAACAGCATCGGTTATGGGTTCCAGATACCGTTCCTGGCCGAATATGCTGAATGCCGGGGCAATCAAAAAAATGCAAAGCAGAAGTTTTTTCATTGAATAAAACTATTTTCCGGCCTGCCTTTTCAGTTGGGGAAGCTGGCTTCTTATTTTCAATAATTTGGTCCGAATATAGCAAATAATTTTTGCTGAAATAAAAAACGGAACCTGAAAGTTTCAGGTTCCGTTGCCCAAATGCCTTTTTAAAACCAGATAGTTGAATGAAATTCGCAATTATCTTTCCCGATTTCTTTTCAAAGATGTTTCAACTATTAAGCAAAAAATGTTCCTTCTGTGTTAGTTTGTTGATTTATAGTGTGTTTTGATATTTCCAAGATGTATTATTCTTCTCATTTTTGGAATTTTTTTCAGTTATGGGAATTATCCGTTTTTGTTTAGGGAAAAGGAAAAAGAAAGATTTGAAGGAGGGCAAAAAAAATTCCGGCCGTAAAAAGGCCGGAATTCTCTGGAGACATTACTGTTTATTAGTAACGGGCACGCCTGGTATATTTTGTATGCAACAAATGGTGCGATTTTTCCCCCAGGGGTTCTCCCAGGAAATCTTTGTATAATTTTTGAATTTCCGGATTTTCATGTGACTTTCTGAAGGGGAGGTCAGAATCTTCGGCATAAATGGCTTCGGTTCTTTTTTGCCGGATTTCGGGATTGGTGGGGATAGGTTGTCCTCCGCCACCGAGGCAACCACCCGGACAGGCCATGATTTCAATGAAATGGAAATCAGCCTCGCCCGCTTTAACTGCGTCCATCACTTTTTTGGCATTGACGAGTCCGTGGGCAACGGCACATTTCAGTTCAACCCCATCGAGGAATGCCCACTCTTCGAGTGGATTTTCAATTTTGATGGTTGCTTTGCGGACTCCCTCCAGACCTCTTACGGGCAGAATATTCAGGTTTTCGAATGGTACTACGCGTCCGGTAACTACTTCATAAGCGGTACGGAGTGCGGCTTCCATCACACCACCGGTGGCTCCGAATATAACTGCGGCTCCTGTTGATTCGCCCATCAGGCGATCGTATTTGGCCGGAGGTATTTTTTCAAAATCCAAACCGGCCTGTTTGATCAGGATTGCCAGTTCGCGGGTTGTTAATACATAATCGACATCGCGGTATCCGCTATCATGCATTTCGGGCCTGCTGGCTTCGTATTTTTTGGCTGTACAGGGCATGATAGATACCGATACGATTTTTTCCGGATCGATATTCCGGGCTTTGGCGTAATAAGTTTTGGCAAGGGCTCCGAACATTTGCTGTGGCGATTTGCAGGTAGAAAGATTATCGAGGTATTCGGGATATAAGTGTTCGATATATTTTATCCATCCTGGCGAGCATGAGGTGGCCATTGGCAATTTCACACTGGAGTCCTTATCAACGAGGGCTTTTTTAAGCCGTGAAAGGAGTTCATTTCCTTCCTCAATGATGGTTAGGTCAGCAGTGAAATCGGTATCCAGTACCGAATCGAAGCCTAATCTTTTGAGGGCAGCGACCATTTTTCCGGTGACCCGTTTCCCGGGTTTTAGCCCAAGCTCTTCTCCAAGGCCCACACGAACGGCAGGTGCGGTTTGTACCACCACATGCTTATCGGGGTTGGCGATAGCTTCCCATACTTCCTCGATGTAGTTTTTCTCCACCAGTGCTCCGGTTGGGCAATGGTTGACGCACTGTCCGCAGTTGGTGCAAACCACGTCATTCATGGGTTTTTCGAAGAACGTAGAAATTTTCATTTGATCGCCTTTATGTGCGACGGTCAGGGCATTGACTCCCTGCAATTCGGCACAGGTGCGAACGCAGCGCTGGCAGCGGATACATTTGCTGTCGTCTTTCATGATGGAAGGCGAGAACATATCGATGGAATATTTTTTCAGCGGTGCCAACTCGATGAAATCCTGGGTCATGATTTTATATTCGGAAGCCAGGTCCTGCAATTCGCAGTTTCCGTTCCGGTAACATTTTGTGCAATCGGCGTTGTGCTCTGCAAGCAGAAGTTCGATAATGTGCTTGCGGGAATTCCGGACTTTAAGGGTGTTGGTGAGAATTTCCATTCCCTCTTCGCAGGGTGTTGCACAGGCTGCTGAAAGTCTTTTCTGACCTGCAATTTCTACGACACATACCCGGCAGTTACCGGCTACACAAAGGTCTTTGTGGTAACAGAGTGTTGGAATTTTTACGCCCTGTTCATCTGCTGCTTCCAGGATGGTTTTTCCTGATTGGACCTCTACGGGAAAACCGTTGATTGATACATTTATTTTTTTAGCCATTGTTTTCGTTTTTGATTTTAATAAATCATCTCTTCCCTGAAGTTTTCTACAATAGAAGAGAAAGAATTTGCCACAGATTGTCCGAGGCCGCATTTGGCCGTAAATTGCATGGTTTCTGTGAGTCTTAGTAATTTTTCGAGGTAGGAAGCCGGTTTTTCTCCGCGTTTTACCGCTTTAATGCCCAGCAGCAGTTGCTGACAGCCAACCCGGCAGGGGGTGCATTGCCCACAGGATTCTTCCCTGAAAAATTCAAGGTAATTATCGAGTACATTGAACATGGACCGGGAACTGTTAAAGAGCATCATCGAGCCTCCGGTGGGAAGCGAAATGCCTGTCAGTTTTCCTTTATAGCCGATGGCGGTATCTGAAAACTTTTTTCGGGGAACCAGAAAACCTGAAGCTCCTCCTACCTGAACGGCTTTCGTGTCGCCATCTCCAAATTCATGAACAAAATCCTGCAGGCTCATTCCCAGCTCAAGTTCATAAATCCCCGGTTTGGGTGTGTCTCCCGAAACAGAGAACAATTTGGTTCCGCGGGAATACTGTACCCCCAAATCGTAGAATTTTTTGGCTCCGTATTTAAAGATGGTAAAGGTATGAACCAGTGTTTCTACATTGTTAATCACCGTGGGTTTGCCCATATACCCGGCCTGTGTTGGAAAGGGCGGTTTATTGCGTGGTTCCCCGCGTCTTCCTTCCATGGATTCCATCAGGGCTGTTTCTTCCCCGCAAATGTAGGCGCCACTTCCCATGAATATTTTAATGGAGAAATCCAGGTTGATCTCTTTGCAGTAATATTGAAATTCATCGATGGCTTTGTTCAGTTCATCTTCCAGAAATTTATATTCTCCCCTGAGATAGATGAATCCTTTGGTGGCTCCGGTTACGTAGCCGCAAACAGCCATGGCGGTTAATACTTTATAGGGAACCCTTGATAGAATTTCCCGGTCTTTGAAGGTTCCGGGCTCTCCTTCATCCGCATTGCAAATAACAAATTTTTCATCCGCTTTGGACTCAGCAGTGAGTTTCCACTTCAATCCTGTAGGAAACCCTGCTCCGCCTCGCCCTTTGAGTTCTGAGCTGATAAGTTCATTGACGAGGTCTTCGGGTTTCTTTTTTATTGTCGTGGAGAGGACTTTTTCCCAGTCATTTTCATTCCGGAAAATGAAATCTACTCTTTTTAATTGATATGAATATGCCATTGGTTTCTGTTTTTTTGTTTAAATCTCTTTTTTCATGTAGCCGCTGAGAATTTCGCGGATTTTTTCTGAGGTGAGCTCTGTGTATACTTCATCGTTAATCAGCATTGCCGGAGCTTTATGGCACCATCCGAGACAATTGGTTTCGAGAAGGGTAAACCGGTTGTCAGGGGTGGTTTCCCCCACCTTAATTTTGAGCATATCCTGAATGTCAAAAAGAACCTGGTTCTTCCCTTTCATGGAACAGGTAATGGTTTTGCACACCCGGATAATAAATTTTC
>CAYTDH010000454.1:0-3914 GCA_964436325.1 uncultured Tangfeifania sp. | reverse complement strand
ATCCTGGGCGATGAGGGCAGCGGGGCTTATTTAGGCCGGAAACTCATTGCCGATTACCTCAAAAAGATCATGCCCGAAAAACTTTCCCGCAGGTTTCATCAAAATTACCCGCTTGAGTATTCCGATTTTCTGAACCGGGTTTATAAAGAAGCCAGGCCCAACCAGTTCCTTGCCGGCTTTGTTCCCTTTCTGAAAGAAAATATCGAAGAAGCGTATTGCGCCAGCCTGGTAAAAGACGCATTCGAGCGGTTTATTTCCAGAAATGTGGAACTTTACCCCCAATGCCGGGAGCTGCCTGTCTCCTTTGCAGGTTCGGTTGCTTTCCACTTCAGGGAGGTCCTCCAAGAGGTCCTCACACAAAAAAAAATGAAGCCTGGAGTCATCATTCAGGAACCTTTACTAAATTTACTGCGATATCATTCCGGCGGCGAATGACGACAGGATAAAAAACAAATCAATTGCAATGAACAACATTACTGAGTCGAATTCCTCCTACGACAACCTGGAAAAGATGAGTGTCCGCGAGCTGCTGGAGGGCATTCATAATGAAGACAAGAAAGTGCTGCCGGCAGTGGAGAAAGTGATCCCCCAAATTGAAAGCATGGTAACCCAAATTGCATGGCGGGTCAAAAAAGGAGGCAGGCTGTTTTATGTTGGGGCAGGCACCAGCGGACGCCTGGGAATTCTCGACGCATCGGAAATTCCCCCAACCTTTGGGGTTGGCTACGATGTGGTCATCGGGTTGATAGCAGGTGGCGATCAGGCTATCCGGAAAGCCATTGAATCGGCCGAAGACGACGAAAACCTTTCCTGGGAAGAATTACAAAAATTTAACATTGGACCGCTCGACACAGTCGTGGGCATTGCAGCTTCCGGAAGGACCCCTTACGTGGTGGGAGCAGTAAAAAAAGCCCGGGAACATGGAATCCTGACCGCCTGCATTACCAACAACCCCGGCTCTTTGCTGTCACAACAGGTTGACATTCCTATAGAAGCGGTTGTGGGACCTGAATTTGTAACGGGAAGTACCCGGATGAAATCGGGCACAGCTCAAAAAATGATCCTGAACATGATTACCACCACGCTTATGATTCAAATGGGAAAGGTAAAAGGAAATAAAATGGTCAATATGCAGTTGACCAACCAAAAACTGGTGGAGCGGGGAACCCGGATGATCATGGCTGAACTGGGTTATCCGGAACCTAAAGCCCGCAGGCTATTGCTGCTGCATGGCTCGGTTCAGAAGGTTCTTAAAGAATTTGGCAACCCTAAAAAAGAACCAATCTAAAATACCAAAATATTATTCAGATAAAAAAAAGATGATATCTTTGCTGCTGTCAGATAGCAATCTGCGCGTTCATTTTGAGATGTTTTTGAAATTATAATAAAAACAGAAAGAAAAATCAGGAGGTTTGCCACCTGGCAGGCCTTTGGTTTATTAGGTTTAGTTGGTTTAGGTTATCCCCTTTTAGGGGACAAAAAGGCTGTCAAAAGGGCAGCCTTTTCTTTTTCAAAAAAATCCGGTCTTTGAAAAAAACCGGATTCCTTTCGTTAAAAAAAAAGTTATACTTCTTCGGGAACGACATAGGGCTTCCGGTAGTTCCGGGAAAGCATTCTGTCGGCCTCCGGATCGTTGGCAAACTTTTCGTAGTTCCCCATAAATTGCAATTCCCGTTTCAGGCGGTAAGAGACATTCGCCAGCAGCGGAAGTGCAGAAGAGAAAAATCCTTCACGAATATCGCAATGCAGGTCATAATCACTGCCCGAACGGATGGCATCAATAAAATTGGCATAATGTTCGGTTCCTCCCGGTGCTTTGCGGAAGGTGGGATCCTGCGGAACTTCAGAAGTTTCAACCGCCGAACCGGCAAACGGTTCTTTCTCCCTTTTTCGGAATGCTTTCCAGGTACTTCCGTTTAACTCCAAATATCCGTCCGTTCCGTAGAACATATTGCCGATTTTAATATCGAGGCTCGATTCTCCGTGGGTATAACGCCCGCGGGTTTCAAACTCAAGCACTTTCCCATCTTCATAGGTAAACAGAGAAGTCTGGGTATTGGGTGTTTCCTGCGAACATTCTTTGGGACTGATACCATAAATGCCCCCTGTGGAAAACACCGAAACCGGGTGCTCCTTCTTGTTGAGGCCCCAGCGGGCGATATCAAACTGGTGAGGCCCCTGGTTTCCGGTATCCCCGTTGCCGGTATCCCAATGCCAGTGCCAGTTATAATGCCCCTTCTTCTCGTTGTAGGGCCGCCAGCGGGCAGGCCCCAGCCACATGTCGTAATGAAGTCCTTCGGGTGGCATGCTGTCTTCGGCAATGCCAAACGAATCGCGGGGTTTATAGCAAAGGCCCTTGGCCATATAAACATCTCCGATTCCGCCATCATGCAGAAATTTCATGGCTTCCATCACATTGGCTATGGAGCGGTTTTGAAAACCTACCTGAACCCGGCGGTTATACTTCCGGGCGGCTTCGATCATCTTCCGGCCCTCAAAAACATTGTGGCTGGCGGGTTTCTCAACATATACATGCTTCCCCGCCTGACAAGCCCAGATGGTCCCCAATGCGTGCCAGTGATTGGGAGTAGCGAAGGAAACCGCATCGATATCTTTGTCATCGAAAACCTTACGCATGTCCCACTCGGTGGCAGGACGAGAGCCAATGGCATCTTCCACTTTTTGAACCCTTTCGGGATAAAGGTTCTCGTCGACATCACAAATCGTTTTCAGAAATACATTCCGGTTGTCCTTCAACTGACACCACCGGCTGATGTGGCCATTGCCCTGGCCGCGAATACCAATCACGGCCATGGTTATTCGTTCATTGGCTCCAATAATGGAACCATACGATTTTGCGCTTAATCCGATCCCGCCAAGGGCAATTCCGGCAGAACCAACCATGCTGCTTTTGATAAAATCCCGTCTTTTTTGTGTCATAGCGTATTCAATTTTATTGGTTTAGACATTGCTTTCCAAAATTAATAAAATGCATCAGATTTCGAAAAAAATCAGGAGAATTATCCCCATACGATGGATTCTTCAACAATCGAAACTTCCTCAACATTATGGGCCAAATCATCATCTTCCTCCACTCCGTTTTCGTAAGAAAAAGCCTGAATCTGCAAAATATAGGTTGCCCCGGATGCCGGTGTTGCCAGCCAGCTCCCCGAATCGGGATTAATGTTAAACTCTTCGGAAGTGGCAGACAACGTATAACTCAGGAAAACAATTTTTCCGTCTTGGTCCAAAAGCCTGACAACATATCCGTCGGCATTGGCAGCAGCGTGAAAGGTTACCGACAGCGAAGAATTAATGTCATGGAAGGTATGTCCTGAAATTTCCGGAACACCCAGATTCCCGTTTTTCAGCAGATCAATAAGCTGAACGGATTCATCCCGGTCACTGACTACATCAAAAAGATATTCTCCTTCTGCTGGCGGATTGGTTTCAAAGTCACCCGTTCCAGGAGTCTTTTCATAGGTGTAAACCGAATTGGGGGCGGGAACCAGGTCAAATGAACCTCCTGCTCCTGAAGGAGGAGTTACTGCGGCCGAACTGATATTTTGATTGGCAAAAACATAAAAAGTAGTTGCATACTTCGTCTCCCCGTCGAAGTTCTTTTTTACCACATAAGCATCGGCAGCCACTTCAAAATTACCTGTTAAATTGTCCTCTTCACAAGCCTGAAAGAAAAAAGGAACAGCGAAAACAAGCATTAGCTTCTTAAACAACGATTTCATTTCCATTACTTTTTTTTGAAAAATTTAGGTGAATAAAAACTAAAAAATGAATTTAATAGGTGATTATCTTTCAAAAATTGTACCATTTGAATTCTTTAAAAGGTCATTTCATGTGTTTATAATTGTTAATTTTTAAAGGTATTTACCTCATTATTAGTGTTAATTTTAACG
>CAYTDH010000453.1:0-3917 GCA_964436325.1 uncultured Tangfeifania sp. | reverse complement strand
CAGCATAAAGCCTGATTTGTTTTGCCATCGCGACCAGCCCGTTGGAACGGGTGGGCGAAAGGTGTTGCTTGAGTCCCAGGTCATCGATGAAATGAAGCTTGCTGTCGATGATCTCTTGCGGAGTATGGCCTGAAACCACACGGAGCAGCAGGGCTACAAGCCCTTTCACAATTACAGCATCGCTTTCACCTTTGAAATATATTTTTCCGTCCTTTTTTTCGGCGACCAGCCAAACCCTCGACTGGCACCCTTTGATCAGGTTCTGGTCGTTTTTTTCCTTCGGATCGAGATCTTCCAGCTCATTTCCCAGTTCTATGAGGTAGGAATATTTGTCCATCCAGTCTTCGTAGATGGAGAATTCTTCGATTATCTCTTGTTGAATTTCTTCAATGCTCATACTGTTAATTTCCTTTAAAGACACAAAGGTCGTTATTTTTCGGATTCAGGCAAGGTTAATCCTTCTTAAAGCATTTTCCGCACCCGTTCAATCCCCTCAATTAGCGCATCTATCTCTTGGGGTGTGTTGTACATTCCCAGCGAAGCCCTCACTGTTCCCTGAATATTGTAGTGCTGCATCAGCGGGTCGGCACAATGGTGACCTGTCCGGACCGCAATGCCCATTTTGTCGAGCAGCATTCCCATATCGTAGGGATGCAATCCTTCAATGGTGAATGAAATGACCCCTGATTTTTTTGGTGCCCGGCCATAAATTCTCAGCCCGTCGATTTTCATTAGCTTTTCAGTGGCATATTCCAGCAGATGTTTTTCCCACGCTGCAATATTTTCAATTCCGGTGTCCTGCAACAGACCGATGGCTTCTCCCAGCGCAATCACACCGGTAATATTGGGTGTACCGGCCTCAAATTTAAAGGGAACTTCGCTGAAGGTGGTTTTTTCGAATGTGACCTCTTTGATCATTTCGCCGCCTCCCTGGTAAGGAGGCATTTGTTCCAGCCATTTTTTCTTTCCGTAAAGTACCCCAACACCGTTGGGACCATACATTTTATGGCCGGAAAAAGCATAAAAGTCAGCGTCGAGCGCCTGGACATCCACCAGGATGTGCTGCACCGCCTGGGCTCCGTCAACAAAGACAGGAATACCTCTTTTATGGGCCGTTTCAATGATGCCGGCAACCGGATTGATGGTGCCCAGAACATTGGAAACATGGGTGACCGCAATCAGTTTGGTTTTTGACGAAATAAGGTCGGGCAACAGTCCGGTTTGCAATACCCCTGAATCAGAAATAGGGAGTTTCTTGATTTTGACGCCTTTGCTAAGGGCCACAATTTGCCAGGGAACAATATTGGAGTGATGCTCCATTTCTGAGATAATAATTTCATCGCCTCTTTTCAGAAATTGCTCTCCAAAAGAATTGGCCACCAGATTGGCACTTTCCGTGGTCCCTTTGGTGAAAATGATTTCTTCCCTGCTGCCCGAGTTTATGAATTGCTGCACCTTATCGCGAACGGCTTCAAACTCTCCTGTTGCTTTGTCTGCCATATAATGCGCTGCCCGGTGGATATTTCCATAATAATCGTTTTGGAGCCTTTCCTGGGCCATTAGTACCTGAACGGGTTTGTGGGTAGTGGCGGCATTGTCGAGGTACACAAGCGGCTTTTTATACACTTTTTGTTTCAATATGGGGAAAAAGCTGCGGATGGTATGAATGTCGTAATTCATGTTCAATTCATTTTAAAGACGATAAAGGTAAAAAAACCATTTCTAAATCAAGAAACCCGCAATTCCCATTTTTGGCAAAAAGGGAAGTGCGGGTAAAATAGGATTTTTGCCAGGCAGATGTTAGCATTCGCAATTGTAGGCACATTCGTGGCAGCGGGCCACTTCTCCGCGCAGTCTCTTATCCACAAGTTCGTCGATGCGGTCGCGCAGCGGTGCCACTTTAATTTGTTGAATCACCTCATGGGCAAAGGCGTTCATCATCATTAGCCGGGCTTTGTCTTCATCGAGTCCACGGGTGCGAAGGTAAAACAGCGCTTCCTCGTCGATTTGACCCACCGTAGCTCCATGGCTGCATTTTACATCGTCGGCATCAATGATCAACTGAGGCTTGGTTTGCATGGTGGCATGATCGGTGAGCAGCAAATTGTTATTTCGCTGGAACGCATTTGTTTTTTGCGCATCACGAACGACATGGATACGACCTGAAAACGCCCCGGTGGAGTTATCATCGAGTACATTTTTATAGACCTGGTTACTCAGACAGTGGGGTTTTGCATGAATCACCTGGGTGAAGTTATCCACATGCTGTTTGCGGTCAATAAATGCCATTCCAAACAGATTCGCTTCAGCATTTTCGCCGTCAAGAATGAACTTCAGATTATTCCGGATCAAACCCCCGTGAAGTGAAGAGTTGAGGGTGGTGACCCTGGAGTCTCTTTCCTGATGAATAAATACGGAATTCAGGCTGGTAGTATTGTTGTGCTGGTTTTGCAAAGCATAATATTCCAGTGAAGCATTCGGAGCGACAAATATTTCTGTAACTGAATTGCTTAAATAGGAATTCAGGTTTAATGTGTGGTCACACGAAATGAATTTAACATCGGCGCCCTCTTCGATGAAGATGAAATTTCGCTGGGTGGAAAACGCATCGCGGTTGGTCTGTAAAAAATTGATAAGCTGAATGGGTTTTTCAACCACCGTGTTTTTGGGAACAAAGACAAACAATCCGTCTTTGGCAAAGGCGGTATTCAGCGCCACCAGCGGATCTTCCTCAGATCGGGCAAGCTGTCCGTATTTTTCGAGCAGCCCGGGCTGTTCATGTGCCACTTTTTCCAGGCTTTCAACAATGACTCCTTCCGGAAGTTTCCCGATCTGCCGGTTTTCTTCATAAAACCAGCCATTGAAGATGAAGGCCAGGTGCGTATCCAGCTGGGGAACATCGCACCGGAAAGCGGCATTTAAATCAACCTCGGTCTTTTCCCGCTGATGCATAAATTTGTATTCCGGGAAAAACTGGGGCTGAAGGTTGGTGTATTTATAATTCTCATTCTTCCGCGTAGGAATGCCCTGCATCACAAAGTCCTGAAATGCCTTGTTCCTTTTGCTGTTGAGCACGTCTGAAGAGCCTTCGCGCAAAAGATCTTTCACTTCGTTGTAATGGGCAGTATATTTGAGTGACAAATCTGCTTTTTCAACCAATACGCTCATGTTAAAATTTCTTTTTCTTGTTTAATCCAGTCGTACCCTTTTTCTTCCAGTTCCAGTGCCAGTTCTTTCCCTGCCGATTTTACAATTTTCCCGTTGTACAATACATGCACATGGTCGGGAATAATGTGTTCGAGCAGGCGCTGGTAGTGGGTAACCACAATGGTGGCATTTTCGGGTGTTCTTAATGCATTGACCCCATGGGCCACCGTTTTGAGTGCGTCGATGTCCAGTCCGGAATCGGTTTCATCCAAAATGGCCAGTTTGGGTTCCAGAAGGGCCATCTGGAAAATTTCATTCTTTTTCTTTTCCCCTCCTGAGAATCCCTCGTTTACCGAGCGGTTGGTGAGTTGAGTATCCATCTCAACCAATTCTTTCTTTTGCCGCATCAGTTTCAGGAATTCCCCGGCCGTGAGTTCTTTTTCTCCCCGGTACTTCTTGTGTTCATTAACGGCCGTCTTCAGAAAGTTAACCATCGGAACGCCGGGAATTTCAACAGGATACTGGAAACTCAGGAAAAATCCTTTTTTGGCCCGTTCTTCAGGATCCATTTCCAGCAGGTCTTCCCCCAGATAGGTGATTTCACCTGAGGTCACTTCAAACTCTTCCTTTCCGGCCAACACGTTGGCCAGAGTACTTTTACCTGAACCGTTGGGTCCCATAATGGCATGAATTTCACCGGGTTTTACTTCGAGGTTGATTCCTTTCAGGATTTCTTTTCCTTCTACGGAAACATATAAGTCTTTTATTTT
>CAYTDH010000452.1:0-3924 GCA_964436325.1 uncultured Tangfeifania sp. | reverse complement strand
CCAGGATTATCCTAACTAAAACATTATCCCAACATTTGGAGCACATCTTTTAGTTTACAGCATTTTAATACCGTAAAAGTTGTGATAATATTTCTTCAAAAAGTGAGCTGTCTTTGCTAATTCACAGGTGTTTATTCTTTAAGGCCAAGATATTCCAGCAGGTCCTTCTTCTTTCGGATGTTTTTCCACTTTTTACCGGTATCCTTCATAACATCATCTTCAAGCGTTGCCAAAGCCTGATTCTTTTGCTCCGTAGAGACAAAAATATAGCGCATGGTCGTGTTTATGTCAGAATGCCCCATCAATCTTTGGATGGCTACTATATTGAGACGCTGCTCCAGCCAATGACTGGCCCGTGCATGGCGCAGCTGGTGGCAGTGCAGATTCTCTGGTACTTCAGAATTAATACAATGTGCTTTCTGCGCGTATATTTTTAGACGCTTATTTACAGCCTCCTGGGTGAGTTTCTTTTTCCTTCCGTCATAATGAACGAAGAACAACAGATCACCGGGATTAGGCTTTTTGCCATGAAACATCTCGATGTAGCCTTTTAGTACTTTAGCAACCTCTTTAAGTATTGGTGGTGACCTTCTTTTGGCTCCCTTACCCAGGACTGCTATATAATTTTTACCATTCGGCTGAGTTAAATAGATGTCTGATATTTTTAACGATAGCACTTCGTCAATACGAGCACCAATGCTGTAAATCAGGTAGAATAGCGTAAAATCACGTTTCCCGATTTTGGTTTTGAGATCGAAGACATTAAAAAGAGTCTTAATGGCCTCTTGTGTTATTTCCACCTGTGCCGGTTTGACATATCGCATCTGCTTAACTTCCCAGGCCTCCATTCCCATTTGGACAAAGCGGATATCCTTTTTGCTCAAGAAGTTAAGAAAGTTTTTCAAACCAGCGAGCCGTTGATTACACGTGGAGTTGGAGCAACTTCTTTCACTCTTTAACCACAACATCCATTCCTGGATATGAACTATCGAAAAACTATCACCTGCGAGGTTGTCACAATCGATTAACTTGACATTTTTCATGAAGATGGCGTACAAAGTAATAGCTTCATGGTACGATCGCAGGGTATGAGGGCTCAGGGCCCTTATTTCGGGAAGATATACTTTCTCCCACTCACGCATTGCCTTTGCAATGATTAAAGATTCAGTTAGTTTCTTCATATTCAAAAAAGTCTTTAAGATTTGGTAATAGGTCGTGAAGAGCTTGTCCGGTCAGTTCTTCCAATTGCTTAACGAACAAAGGAACAAGTTGATAGTAGTAGCAGGTGCTTTCGATTCTCCGATGCCCCATTGAGTGGCTGAGAAAAAGTAGCTTGTCAAACCACTCCGTACCGTCATAATCCCAACTATTAATGTTGGTTACAGCATAAAAGCTGCGGAGATCGTAAGCTCGTGCAGGTTTACTGTATATGGTTTTCCAGATATTTCTAAAGTTATTAGCATGCCATGCAATTCCATAGAAGTTGTCATTTTTGTTTGGGAAAAATATTTTCCTGCCAGGCATAAGTCGTTCCATAGCGTCATTATATTGCTTTAACAAGTTCCACATTGTAGGATGCAATGCCACTCTGTGTTGATCAAGACCTTTAGAATGAGCAATGTTGATTATGCCATTTGTGAGATCAACATCTTTGCATCTGAGCATACGAGCCTCGTTTGTTCGCATACCTGTACTGTAAAGCAACCGGAAGTATACGGGGACCTGGATTTTCCTTAGTTTGAATCTCAATTCGTTTTGCCACCCAACAAGTTTAATTGTGGCGGTGAAATGAAAAAATGCGCTTAATTCATCCTCACTGAATCCATGGGGAGTATATGTGGATTTTTTAACGGGCAAGTTTTCCGGTATCAACACATTTGTCCATCCATTTTTGTTGGTATATTTTAAGAACTTGCGTACCGGCCTTACCCGTAAATTCCGTGATTTACATTGTTCATCAGGCCTTTTGCTGCACCACCCACTGACAATACCATTAGTGAGTATCGCTACATCAGAGCCAATCGATGCGCAGTATTTGTTAAAACGTATGAGAGTCTTATGTGTAAACCTTGACAACTGATTTGATGCTTTCAGGTAAAAGATGTATTTGTCCATCATGTCAGATATGTAAGTCTTAACCAAAGGAAGTTCCGTTTCTGAGACAACCTTCTTTGGCCTGGAGATTTGGATTAGTGCCGGTAGCGTTAAGGACGTATAGCCGCAACTGTTAGTGTACCTGAGAAATTGCCGTATACCACCAGCCCGTTTGTTGTGTGAGAGTTCAGTCTCACCCGGACGTTTCTTACACCATTCATCAACCAGTTTTTGCGAGATATACTGTACCTCTTTTTTATTCACACAGAAACTGGTAAAGGTTGTTAAATCCAGGAAGCTCTTAAACCCTAACGTTTTTCCTATAGATTTATGGTAATCTACATAGATTTTAGCCAGTACTTTAATCGTTTTCATAACTCGAATACCTCCTTTCCTACTGGATATTTTTCAATACTTAACCCACATTCACGCAGATGTTTGATGTCAGAATCGATATATGGATTTAAAGATTCCGGGGACATGTGGCCCAAAATATCACTGATAA
Organism: uncultured Tangfeifania sp.; assembly: GCA_964436325.1. Lineage (GTDB taxonomy): Bacteria > Bacteroidota > Bacteroidia > Bacteroidales > Prolixibacteraceae > Tangfeifania. The sequence goes on along the minus strand of CAYTDH010000452.1, from coordinate 1,325 downwards.
CTCTGGGCTGAATGCCATTTTCGAGGACTTTAGATGCCAGGTAGCGCCGGAACAACCGGAGACCATTTTCTTTATCATCGCTCCTTATTCCTAATTTTGCAAAAAAACGTCTGATGATACCACCTATGGTACTTGAATCCATCGGTTTTTCCGGATCGTGAACATTCGTAAAAATGTTCTTTGTGGTCAGGTTTCTCGGACGTTCGCTTGAGAGGTAGTCTATCAAAGGATTGCCAACAACAGCCCTCAGGGGCAAGACTATAGGTTGTTGCGTTTTAGATTGGGTTAGTATGATTAGATCTCTTTCCAAATCGATATTGTTAATCCGCATTCGAGCTATGTCGGTTCCTCTTAATGCCGTATACAAAGCCATTGACACAACAGCTTTATCGCGTAAAGACAAATCATTTCGTGTTCCCTCTTGTAAATTCTCTTTAATGATGCGAATCTCATCATCTTTAAGGGTAGCAAAATTCTTTCTGCCGTTTCTTAAACGAGGCATGTCTTCCATGATACGTGCGCATTCAGCATAGTAGTCAGTCCCTATAGTTGCTTTTAATACGGTCTTGATTTTAGTCCTATACGAACAACCTCTTAGCTGTTTGTATCCATCATAGAAGAAGGATAATATCATCGATTCCGTGACACCATATAAATCATTCGCCCCATTTCGTTGCATATGATACAAAAAGGTGGAAGCAGCATTCGATTCTACTCTGATTGATTTTTCACTTTTGCATTTCTTTAATGTCACCTGCTTGTAACGATCAACGATGCTTTTAAATGTAGGATTCAAGTGATCATAACTGCATCCCAGGTACTGAACAGGAGCGAATTTGAGTCTGTTGGGAAAATGATCGAACTCATCAAACCCTTGAATAGTGCGCAATGAAGTGCGATAATAACAAAGTCTTTTGGTGCTTCCTTCAAGACCTTCCCTGGAAATAAATTTCTTGTAAAACTCTTTGTAAGATGTGTACTTTCCTTCATGATCAAACAATCGTCTGAACATGACCTTAGCACCGCCGATGGCGACGCTGCCAAATCCATTCGCTTTCATATATTCTAAAAGCTCTGGATGCGTTTTCTTAAGTTTTTTAATATCCATATATTATTCTTTAGTGTTAAACTCGAGAGTAGTATACGGATGAAAGGAAAAATATTATCCTAACTTTTCGATAGTTAAAAATCTATGTTCCAAGAGATATGACAATTAATTTTGGATAATATTTTAGTTGGGATAATCCTGGTTATCCTAATTTTCGGATAACCAGGAAGAGTTGGTTGCTGAAATGGGTGCTGCTTATTTGTGTGGCATCAACGGA
>CAYTDH010000451.1:0-3929 GCA_964436325.1 uncultured Tangfeifania sp. | reverse complement strand
ACCATTAAAAATAGACAATTATAAACACATGAAAACACTCATCATCATCGACCTACAAAACGATTTCGTTCCGGGAGGTTCACTCGAAGTTCCGGACGGAGACCAAATCATACCCGTTATCAACAAGATTCAGGGATACTTTGATTTGGTGATTGCCACACAGGACTGGCATCCCCAAAACCACATCAGCTTTGCATCGAACCATAAGGGCAAAAAACCTTTTGAAACCATTCAATGGCAGGGAATGGACCAAACCCTCTGGCCCGACCACTGCGTTCAGAACACAAAAGGAGCAGAGCTTCACCCTGAACTGAACCTGGAAAAAACGGAAGCCATCTTTCGAAAAGGCATGGACCCCGAAATTGACAGTTATAGTGGATTTTATGATAACGGACACCAGAAAAACACCGGATTGGCCGGATACCTGAAAGAACGCCGGGCGAATGAACTCTTTTTTACCGGACTGGCAGCAGATGTCTGTGTGCGCTTTTCCATAGAGGATGCCCTGAAAGAAGAATTCAAAACAACCCTGATTGAAGATGCCACGCGACCTATCGACCAGGAAAACTATGAAAAAATGAAAGAGGAACTGAAGGATAAAGGTTGCCGGATCATGAACAGCAGTGAGGTAAGCCGTTAGTCTAAAAAAAAATGTATCTTCACTTTTTAACCAGGCGACCAAATCATGTTAAAAAAAATCATTCAAACAGGAACCTCTAAAGCAACTATCATCATTCGCATCATGACAGGCGTTGTTTTTTTATCGGAAGGAATTCAAAAATTCCTGTTCCCCGCTTTGCGTGGTGCGGGTCGCTTTGAATCCATGGGATTCCCCTACCCCGACTATTTTGCCACAGCCGTTGGATTATTTGAAATTGTGGGAGGCCTTTTCCTCCTGGCAGGATTTATTACACGCGGAGCGGCCCTTACTATGCTGTTGAATATGACCGTTGCTATTGTGGTTACAAAAATACCCATTGCCCTGGGAGAAAGTTTCGGCCCCTTCATCCTGCGCTCCCTTAAAACTTATGGATTTTGGAGCATGTTGCATGAAATGCGCACCGATTTTGCCATGTGGCTTGGAAGTCTCTTTCTGATCATTAAAGGAGGTGGCTTTTGGTCATTGGACTTGAAGATGTTCAAAATCAGACAGAAAAAGGTAAAAGAAGTGTATATCAAATGGTGATACAGTTCGAGGCACCTGCCCACTCATGATGCCATCGTTGAGTCCCACGGGGCATTGAAACAACTGGCTGTTTCACTCAACAAAATGGCAAATGATAACCGGCGAATGGCCTCAGGCACCGCTTCTGAATTGCCGAATGAACCATACCGGAAAATGAACCGGTGGCCATCATACCCGGATAATTTAATTAAGAAGCCTTTTTTACATGCTCCCGACTAACCCGGTTTTGATTGATAACGCCATTCTCAAAATTGGTGATGTTTTGAAGGGTGGTTCCGGCAATTTCCTCAAGGGCTTCGCGGGTCAGAAAAGCCTGATGCGCAGTAATAAGAACATTGGGCATGCTCATGAGCCGGGCAATGGTATCATCATCGATGATCATCTCCGAAAGATCCTTGAAAAATAATTTTTCCTCTTCTGCATAAACATCAATACCGAGCGACCCCAACTGTTTTCTTCGAAGTGCATCAATAACCGCCTCGGTATCAATAAGCTTTCCGCGGCTGGTATTAATAAGCATTGCCCCTTCTTTGATTCCTTTCAGAGAGCGGGCATTGATAATATGATGGGTATCGTGGGTCAGCGGACAGTGAAGCGAAACCACATCTGAAACAGCCAGCAATTCTTCCAGTGACACGTAATCAACTCCCTGTTCCTTTAAACGGTCATCAGGATAAGGGTCATAGGCTTTAAGCCTGGGACGAAAGCCATGTAAAAGTTGAATAAAGGCCCGACCAATGGCCCCGGTACCTATTATGCCAACCGTTTTCCCGCTGAGATTGAATCCTGTAAGCCGTTCAAGCGAAAAATTCCCCTCACGGATGCGGTTGTAGGCCTTATGGGTTTTTCTGTTTAAGGTCAGAATCAAGGCCAGTGCATGCTCAGCCACAGCCTCGGGAGAGTAGGCCGGAACCCGCAGAACGGTTATGCCATATTGATCAGCGGCCTCTAAATCGACATTATTAAACCCCGCACAACGCAAAGCCAGCAAAGAAATGCCCTCTTCCTTCATGGTCCGGAGTGTATTCGCATTAACCTTATCATTTACAAATGCGCAAATAGCATCATACCCCCTGGCAAGGGAAACCGTCTGGCTGTTGAGCCGGGTTTCAAAAAACTGAAGGGTATGGTTATATTCTTTGTTGATCCGTGTGAAATAATCTTCATCGTAAGATTTCGAACTAAAAAAAGCAACTCTCATCGTTTATTGTTTTTATCCCTTTTCAATCTTTAATCCAGGTTGAAAAAAGTTGTTCATTCTTTTTCACCGATTAAAACAATGCACCGCTCCGGGATGTTCTTTGGTACGTCATCTCTTAAGGATTTAATAACACGTACACCGGATACAGAAAAGGAAAAATGCCGGAAGTTTAAAGGGCAAACTCTTTCTGGTCACCCTCACCAAAAGTATATACCTTTTCCCTGAAGCCGATTTCAACTTTGGGTGACCAACCCGCTTCAAGGGTAACCCGAATCTTTTCCTGGGTAACAAACAGGGCAATCCAATGCCCCCGGTAGCGGATACGCATATTCAAACCGGGAAGCTCATGGGGAAGTTGGGGGTTTATCCATAAAACACCCTCCCGTATTTCGAGTCCGGTATAGCAACGCTGCACCATATCTACCGTTCCGGCCATAGCTCCCAGGTGAATTCCTTCGGAGGTAGTCCCCCCCTGGATATCCTCGAAATCACTTCGAAGGGAAACCTGGAAGGCTTTCCACGATTGCTCACGATCTGAACGGGCAAGCACCCAGGAATAAACCAAACGGCTAAGCGTGGAACCGTGCGAGCTTCTTTTCAGGTAATAGGCCACATTATTGGGAATAAAGGAAGGTTCGAAAGGATATCCAAGTCGGCTAAACAGCTTTTTCAGTTGCTCTTCCGAAAAAAGGTAAAACAACATCAAAACATCAGCCTGTTTTCCCACTTTATAATTGTTGGCAGAATCTCCCTCCGCTTTGAGAATGCGATCCATCCGGTGAACATCATCATATTTTTTCCGGTATTTCTGCCAGTCAATTTCTTCCAGGTCATCGTACCCTTCGAACTGACTGATTATTCCGTCCTCATGAAAAGGAACATACATCCTGCGGGTGATATGGTCCCACCGGCTTAACTCATCGTCATCAATCCCCAACTCATCAAACAATTCAGTCTTGCGGGTTTTCGACAATTGATTGATCGAATGAAGAGCAGTTCGAAGAACCCAAACAGCCATAATATTGGTATAGGCATTATTGTCAAGGCCGGGCTTGTCGGAACCGGGATAACGGATATGGAATTCGTCGGGTCCCACAACTCCCCGAATTTCAAATCGTTCGCGTTCCTCATTCCAGGTAGCGATACTGGACCAAAATCGTGCAATTTCAAGCATCATTTCGGCCCCGTAAAACGACATAAATTCCAAATCGTGAGTAGATTCAAAATAGTGATGAATATTGTAGGCGATGGCAGCACCAACATGCCGTTGCAGGTGGGTATTGTCCTTATCCCACTTCCCGGATTTGGGATTCAGGTGGAGCTCCTGGCTCTCTTCCCGTCCGGAGCTTCCGCTTTGCCAGGGATACATCGCTCCCTTGTATCCCGCCTCCCGGGCGGCCTGACAGGCCTCGGGCAATCGCCGGTAACGGTATTTCAGAAGGCCCCTCGCCAGTTCGGGCAACTGAAAGTTCAAAAAAGGGAAAACAAACAGTTCATCCCAGAAAATATGCCCACGGTAGGCTTCCCCGTGCCACCCGCGGG
>CAYTDH010000450.1:0-3929 GCA_964436325.1 uncultured Tangfeifania sp. | reverse complement strand
CATCCATGATCAATTGGGTTCAGGCATTGTCCTCACCGGAGGAACATCAGCACTGAACAACCTGGTTTCGCTGGTAAAGTTTCGGACCGGCCTCGATGCACGCCTGGCTTTTTCCGTACTGAGGCCTTCCTTTTCATCCGTAGAATTGTCTCATCCCGATTATTTCACAGCGCTGGGGCTGATGAAGATGGCCCTTGAAAAGATGGACCCCGCACCCCGGGAGAAAGTAAGGAAGAAGAAAAAGAAGAAGGAGGGAGGCTTCTCCCCCTGGATAAAAGGAGTGGTTCAGGGTGTGCTCGATTATGTTGACGACGATGATGATGTAGCATTGAATTAAAAACTGAATGATATGACCGAATTAGTAAATTTTCAATTTTCACGGACTTCCTCTTCCTCTATCATAAAAGTTATTGGGGTGGGTGGAGGTGGCTGCAACGCGGTCAGTCATATGTATGAAGAAGGCATTGCGGGGGTGGATTTTATTATTTGCAATACCGATGGACAGGCCATGGAAAACAGCCCTGTTCCGGTAAAAATCCAGCTTGGCGTAACCCTGACCGAGGGACGCGGAGCAGGGAACCAGCCCCGAATGGGAGAAGAAGCGGCCCGTGAAAACTATGAAGACTTGAAAAAGGTGCTGAAGGAGAATACCAAAATGCTGTTTATTGCGGCTGGTATGGGAGGAGGTACCGGAACAGGGGCGGCTCCTGTTATTGCCAGTCTGGCAAGGGAGCTTGAGATTCTGACCATTGCGGTGGTTACCGTTCCTGATCCCGCTGAAGGAAAGAAACGGTTTGGGCAGGCGATGGAAGGCATCGAAAAGCTCGGGAAATATGTGGATAGCATGTTGGTGGTAAGAAATCAACGGTTGCACAGTATTTTCGGGGATTTACCTGCACGGAAGGCTTTTAAAATGGCCGATAATATTGTGGCTACAGCGGTGAAAGGGGTGGCAGAAATTATTACTCTTCATGGCAATGTGAACATTGATTATACCGATGTTTATACCGTTATGCATGACAGCAGCGTTTTTATCATGGGAACGGGGATCGCCTCCGGTGAAGACCGGGCGATGAAAGCGATGAATCAGGCGTTGGAATCACCCCTGCTCGACAGCAATGATATTTACGGAACCCGGAATATCCTGCTTAACATTATTTCAGGCAAGAATGAAATAACCATCGGGGAGATTGGCGAAATCATTGAAGCACTTCAGGAGAAAGCCGGACAGGAGGCAGATGTTATCTGGGGGAATGGCTATGATGAATCACTTGGTGAAGATATCAGTGTAACCATTCTGGCTACCGGGTTTGTTACCAACCCCAATCAGCTGCTGCAACCGAAAAAGGAACCCAAAAAATTCAATTTGAAGGATGAACAACAGCAGGAAAAAGAAACGGCAGAGGTAGAAGAATCACAACATTCAAATGCTCAAATGGATGGTTTAATCGAATCGGATACCGGAGGAAACGGGAAGCCCGAAGGAAAGAAAAATTTTTCACCCAAAAACAGAAAAACAAAAACGGGAAGATCGGCCGGGAATCCGTTTTTTTCGACCAAAAATAAACGAAAACAGAAGAAAAAGGAGAAAGTAGATGAACCGGCAACACAAAGCAGTATTGACAATTGGTTTTATAAAAACTTCGGACTCGGGAAGCTTTTTGAAGATGAAGACCAATCGCTGGAGGAATAACGGAATAAACAATTAAAAGGAAGCAAGATGACAGAAAAGATAGCCAATTTTTCATTTCCCAAAAATCCGGGCGCAAATATCAAAGTAGTTGGTGTTGGCGGCGGTGGCGGAAATGCAATCAACCATATGTTTAAGCAGGGAATTCGCGATGTGGATTTTGTGGTATGCAATACCGATGCCCAGGCACTGGATGCCAGTCCGGTCCCTGCCCGTGTGCAGTTAGGTGCTTCACTTACCGAAGGGAGGGGAGCGGGCAATAAACCGGAAATAGGCAAGCAGGCTGCATTGGAGAATATTGAAGACGTAAAAAGCGCCTTGTCGGTCAATACCAAGATGGTATTTGTCACTGCCGGAATGGGAGGGGGTACCGGAACAGGCGGAGCTCCGGTAATTGCTGAGTCCTGCAGTGCCGAGGGATACCTGACGGTGGGCATTGTCACCATTCCTTTCCGGAACGAAGGGAAACGCCGCATTAAGCAAGCCATCGATGGCATTAAAGAGCTGGAAGGGCATGTGGATGCTTTGCTGGTTATAAACAATGAACGTATTCGTGAGATGTATGGCGATTTTGGAATTTCTGAAGCATTTGCCCGGGCCGATAATGTTCTGGCTGCCGCTGCCAGGGGAATTGCCGAAATCATTACCGTGCCGGGTTATATCAATGTGGATTTTGCCGATGTGGAAACAGTCATGCGCAAAAGCGGGCTGGCCATCATGGGGACCGGGGTTGCCAGCGGACCCGACCGGGCCGGACAGGCAGTAGAAAAAGCCCTGAATTCGCCGCTCCTGAATAACAACGATATCCGGGGGGCTAAAAATATGCTGCTCAATATTACTTCAGGGAACCAGGAAGTGACGATGGATGAGGTGGGAATGATAACCGATTACCTTCAGAATATGGCCGGATTTGATGCTGACCTTATTTGGGGAAACGGAAAGGACGAAACCCTCGAAGACGCGATTTCCGTGACCATCATTGCTACAGGTTTTGGCAGTAGTTCCATTCCCGAAATTACCGGGGAGAAGAAAGTTGAAAAGGAAACCCATACACTAAAAGATGAAGGTGCTTCCAAAAATACTGGGCCTGAAGAAAAAAAGGTGAAAACAAAAAAATCGTTTTCAGCAAATGATCAGAAAACCCTCCGTTTTGGGAAACAAGATGAAACAGCGGAGGATGAAATGGAATTTGAGGTGTTGTATCCCAAAACCAATAAAGAGCGGCAGCGTTCCGTCGATAATGCCAGGATGGATTTTGCTTCGGCTTCGGAGGAAGACCTCGATGAGTTGGAAAGCATTCCGGCCTATAAGCGCAGGCAACTGCGGATGAATGATCCCAAATACAAAAAGGACCGGTCTAACTATTCTGTGAATAATGAAAATAAACTATCCGATAAAAATTCGTACCTTCACGATCAGGCAGATTAAATTCATAAATTTGTGCTATGGCAATTTTTGAACAAATAAACACCGACTTAAAAGGGGCGATGAAAGCCCGTGAAAAAGAGAAACTTGAAGCACTCCGGAATATCAAGAAAGGACTCATTGAAGCCCGAGCAGCCAAAGGAGCCGGAACTGAACTCACCGATGAGGAAGCGCTGAAAGTTATTTCTAAACTGGCCAAACAGGGAGCCGATTCTGCGGAAATTTACCGGAAGCAGGGCAGGGATGACCTCGCCGGTGCCGAGATGGCCCAGGTAAAGGTATTTGAGGAGTACCTGCCGGAAAAGATGGACGATGAAGCATTGAAAGCGGCTGTTAAGGATATCATTGAAAGAACAGGAGCCTCATCAATGAAGGATATGGGAAAAGTGATGGGTGTTGCCACCGCAGAGCTGGCCGGAAAAGCGGAGGGAAAAGAAATTGTAGCAAAAGTAAAAGCAATGCTGCAGTAAGACTTTAGTCATCATCTTCCACTTCGGGTATTTGATCGGCAATGTGATCGAGATCAGCATACTTGTCGCTGTAATCCTGCTTTATGTCGTCCTTCAGGAATCCTTCGGTGTCGTAATCTTCGTCAACATCGACCAAACGGATGGCTTCATTTTCCGTCATCCGAATCATGTAATATTTATCTTCGGTTTCGAAAGGCAGAGCAGTTACTTTAGCTCCCTTTTTGTCGAAAAAATGGATAAGGTTATCGGCAAATCCTTCGGAATACACAAATTTTATCTGTTCCTGCACTTTTTTATCCAGTTTGTTGTAATCTTTAATTACTCTGGGTTTGTTAGGTGCCATG
>CAYTDH010000449.1:0-3939 GCA_964436325.1 uncultured Tangfeifania sp. | reverse complement strand
TATTACGGCGGCATGCTGGACGTTTATACCAATCTCACCCTCCAGGCGGCCAAATTCGGAACCCATTTCGAAATGCTCGAAATGTGCGAACTGAAGAAATACCGGGATGAAGTCACCAGCGAACAGGTGGAACTCAAAATTGCAGAGTTCAGGAAATCCTTCGATGTGGTTTCCGAATGCGACCCCGAAGAAGTTGAGCGGGCCGCGCGCACTTCCCTGGCCCTCGACAAACTGGTGGAAAACCACAAACTCGGTTCGCTGGCCTACTATTACGAGGGTCAGCCTGCCAATGAATATGAAAATATCGTCACTTCCGTCATTGCCGGAAATACCCTGCTCACAGGGAAAAACATTCCTGTTGCGGGAGAATGTGAAGTCAAAAACGCCCAGGCCATGAAGATTATGGATGAATTTGGCGCCGGTGGCTCTTTCTCCGAATTTTACCTCATGGATTTCAATGATGATGTAGTATACCTTGGCCATGACGGCCCCGCCCATTTTGCCATTGCCGAAGGACGCGTTAAGCTGGTCCCCCTGCCTGTATATCACGGGAAACCCGGCAAAGGACTCTCCATTCAGATGACCGTCAAACATGGCCCTGTAACGCTGCTTTCGGTTGTAGAAGGGAAAGACGACGTGTTTTTGCTCGTCGCCGAGGGGGAATCCGTCCCCGGCCCCACCCTGCAAATCGGGAATACCAACAGCCGCTACCGTTTCTCTTTGGGCCCCAAAGAATTCATCAGTCAGTGGTCGAGGCAGGGGCCGGCACATCACACCGCCATCGGAACAGGCCATATTGCTCATAAAATTGAAAAACTGGGGCGTATTTTGAATCTGAAGGTTCAGAAAATAGGTTAGCCCAGGCGCTAAAGGGGTGCTGAATTCATTCTTCATTATAAATTAAAACGAAAAAAAACATGACCAGAAATATAAACAACATGTTATTGCTGCTTCTTCTGATGGCAGCCGGCTTGTGCACAGGCAAAACAGCAAAAGCCCAAAGTGACCTCAGCTACCAGCAACTAAAAGAGGAATTTATTTCACCCGATTATGCCACCTGGGGAGAAGTGCCCCTTTGGTGGTGGGAAGCCGATTCCTTGCAAAAAGAACGAGTAACCTGGCAACTGGAAACCCTTGCAGCCAGGGGTGTCAAGGCAGTTTGTCCGATTCAGCGCTCTCCTGCCCGATCCTACCCCGAATCATTCAGCGACGCGTGGTGGGAAATGGTTTCATATGTGCACAACGAATGCGAGCGGCTGGGAATGCAACTCTGGCTGTATGACCAGGTGGGATACGGCCAGTATGGCTGGCTCGAAAAAGCAGCAGCCCTGGTGGGCAATACCGGGACTTCCCGGGTTGAATTCTTTACAGCGGAGGGAAAAAAGGGACAACGAATCCGGCTTGACCTTACCCCCGGTGAATTGCTCGATGCCCGCGCTTATCCGGTGATTCAGGATACAGCCCGTGACGAAAACAGCCTCGACCTAAAAGCATACATCCGCAACAACCGGCTTTCCTGGACTCCGGATAGCCACGAAAAATGGAAAGTGGCCGTTTCGGTGGCCACACCCTACCGCTCTTTTTACATGAACGAAGCATCAGCAGATGTTTTTCTGGACCAGTTATACCAAAGAATAGAGGATGTGGTTGGTGCGGACGCCATGGGCAAAAGCCTGGCAGGTGTTTTTCAGGATGAACACCCCCCTACTCCGCGCGATATTTATAACCAGCAACTGGCCGACACCTTCCGGACCATGTTCGGCTATAACATCGCACGCGCGATTCCCGCCCTTCACATGGATGTCGGTGCAAAAACCCCAAAATACCGGGTCGACTATTTTGATGCTTACCTGGCCATGGTAGAAAAGACTTACTGGAAAAAAGTATTCGACTGGACCGATAAAAAAGATGTGCTTACCAGCCACGATAACTGGGGACGGAACAACATCTACAACCACAGCCAGGGATACATCGATTATTTCCGGAGCCAGCGCTGGTTTTCCGCTCCGGGATTCGATGATGCAGGACAACGCGCTGTGGAAGACCGCAACTATTACGACACCAAAATTGCCGCCTCCATCGCCCGTCTTTACCAGCGCCCACGGGTATGGAACGAAGGCTTCCACTCTTCAGGATGGGGACGTACCACCAACCAAACCCTAAGTTGGCTTGCGGCCACCTATGCCTTTGGTGCCAATCTGTATGACGAACATGGTCTCTACTATTCCCTCAATGCCAGCACCTGGGAGCACGCCGCTCCGGACCCGCACTGGAACCAACCTTACTGGCAATATTACCACAAAATCTCAAACTGGGTCGCACGGGCCAGCTACCTGATGGCGCAAGGTCAGGCAGTAGCAGATGTGGCTGTTCATTATCCGGTAGCCAGTCTGCTGGCAGACCGGGAAAGAAACGATATCAACTACAATGAATACATGCAGCTCTCCCGTATCATCTACGATGCGGGAATGGACAATGATATCATCGATGATCAATCCATTAACCAGGGCATCATAGAAAATGGAAAGCTGTCTGTCCGCGGCAATCACTACCAGGCCATCGTTTTCGGTCCCCAGAAAACCATACGGCTGGCTGTGCTGAAAAAAGCGCTCGAACTGGCCCAAAACGGGGGAACCATAATGTTCTACGGTCAACTGCCCACAGCATCCGTGGAAAACGGGAGAGACGATCCTGAATTGAAAGCGCTTCTGGAAACCATTTTGGGAACCTCCAGCCCCGGAGAAAGTGTCCGGAAAATAACCGCTCTTCACCCCAATGAAGGATTTGCAGCATTCCTGCCCGAAACGGCTAACCTCATTCCTTCCTTTCTTACGGCCCATATCGACCGCGATTTCGTTCCTTCTGAAGAGAATGTCTTTATGTCGCACCGCAAAACAGGCAATCTACACATTTACCTCCTCCAAAACACCGGGGACAAGCCGCTTCAACTGAATGCCCGCCTGAGGGCCGACGGGGTACCCGAACGGTGGGATCCCTTTTCCGGTGAAATCAACGAACTGGAAGAATTTGAACGCAAAAACGGCTATACCACTATCAGCATTTTGCTCGAAGGAAACCTGGGGGAAATGATCATTTTAAACCCCAACAAACCCACCCTCAAAAAAGAAAAAGCGGCACCCTCACGGTGGCGCTGGAAAGAGGTGGCTGAACACTGGGACTTTTCGGTCATTCCCACCCGCGACAACCGTTGGGGTGATTTTAAATGGCCCCCCTCAAACGAAAAACTGGGACCTGAAGTCCGGCAATTCAAATACCGGGAAGAAGAGGGCACCGACGGAATGGCTCAAGGATGGCATCTTCCCGGATTATATGACCTCGACTGGGAAAAAGTGACTTACGACCAAGGGCCTTACTGGCTTGCCGCTGAAGATATTCCCATGGACGCAGAAGGGATTCAACGCTTGATTGAAAAACCCGAAGAAATAGAAGCCGGGAAAAAATTTTCAGCCGGGGATCATTCCTTCTCCTGGAGGGAAATTACCTTCTCCCAAAAAACAGGAGCAGGAACACCCGCCCCATGGGGAGGACACTCAGGTTATCCTGACGGCCATTACAACAAGAATTTTATTCAACTCAAAGAAGGCCGGAAAGTACTTTTCACCCGCATCTACTCGCCCGAAAAACAGCAAGCCGGACTGAACGTAAAATTGCGAAACAGTGAACCCGGACTCTGGGTTAACGGGAAAAAACAGCCCTTTTCAGGATCAGTGGGAAATCTTCCCCTGGAAAAAGGAGCCAACACTGTTTTGCTGGATGTTCCTGATGGAGAGAGCGGCATGCTCTATGTGCAAAAAGAACCACCCGCCATTGCCACAGGAGAAAAAGGGGCAGAGAATTCCATCCGCCCCGATTTAAACCAGGCTTCCTGGATATGGGCCGGAAACAGCGAAGGAGCTTACTTCCGAAAAACCATTGAAC
>CAYTDH010000448.1:0-3945 GCA_964436325.1 uncultured Tangfeifania sp. | reverse complement strand
TCAGCCCATTTTGACTGGGGAAAACAAGGGGGTATTGCTGAGCGTAGCCGGAGCAACGTTTTTGAATGGCAGGTCAATAATATTCTCAAATGGAACCGCGATTTTGACATTCATGCTTTTGATTTTACGTTTGTGCAGAATGCGGAGAAATACCAGTACTGGAGCGAGGTCATGCGCCGGAACGAATTCCAGCCCAGCGATGTATTGGGATACCACCGTATGCAGGCTGCTACATCGAGTACAAATATTTCCAGTAATGATGAATACAGTACAGCCGATGCCTTGCTTGCCCGGTTAAATTACACGCTCATGGACAGGTATATGCTTACTGGTTCATTCAGGAGGGATGGCTATTCAGCTTTCGGGCAGAGGCATCCCCGGGCCAATTTTGGTTCTGCCGCTTTGGGGTGGATCATCAGTGAGGAAGATTTTTTCGATGTTTCCGCTATGGATATGCTGAAATTGAGGTTTTCTTTCGGTTCGAACGGGAACCGTGCTGTAGGAAGGTATCAGGCTCTTTCTGATTTGAGTACCGGTAAATATGTTCTGCAAACCGATGGTTCGGCGCACTATGTTTCGCAATTGTATGTGAACCGTATGGCCAATCCCGATTTGCAGTGGGAGAGAACCGGTGCATATAACCTGGGGGTTGATTTTTCATTCTTTAACGGAAGAATCCGCGGGAATGCCGAAGTGTATTCTATGAAAACCAAAGACCTGTTGGTTTCACGTAAGTTACCTGATATCACAGGTTTCAGCAGTGTGTTTACCAACCTGGGTGAGGTTGATAACAGGGGATTTGAGCTGGGCTTGAATACCATTAATATGGAGCGCAGTGAATTTACATGGAGTTCTGACTTTACCCTGTCGCATAACCGCAACGAAATTGTTAGTTTGTATGGCGATATGGTGGATGTGCTCGATGATGACGGAAATGTCATCGGCCAGAAAGAAGCCGACGATGTGACCAACCGCTGGTTTATCGGTCATGCGCTGGATCAAATCTGGGATTACAAAGTGCTGGGTATCTGGCAGAGCGATGAAGAGGAAGAAGCAGCCAGCTATTCGCGCGAACCCGGTGATTTTAAAATTCAGGATACCGATGGAGACGGCTATTACACCGATGATGACAAGGTTTTTCAAGGATATCGTAAACCGCAGTTCCGGCTTACATTACGGAATGATTTCCAGTATCAAAACTGGAGCCTGGCCATTAAGATGTACTCTTACCTGGGCTACTGGACAGCCAATAACCACCTTAAGAACAATGATGTGTTTTACGACCGCGGTACCTCTTTTAATGTGCCCTACTGGACTCCTGAAAACCCAAGCAACAAATGGGCCCGGGTTGAAAGTTATGAATCAGGATTTAATGTCTATGAGAATAACTCGTTTGTCAGGGTTGACAATATAGCCCTGTCGTACGAAGTTCCGACAAACTTCCTGGAACGGTTCTCTGTTCAGCGTTGTGCCCTGTCACTGGTAGCACAGAACCCGTTTGTCTGGGCACCTAACTGGTCGTGGATGGACCCCGAACGGAGAGCTTACAATACCCCGTCTTATTATACATTAAAACTTAACCTTACATTATAAAAATTGTCAGCTATGAGAAAGTTCAATATAATTTCTATTGTAACCCTGATGATGGTTCTTTTTTCATCGGGGTGTTCCGAGGAGTTTCTGGAGCCCAAACCGTTATCATTTTATGCTCCTGAAAACACATTTGTAGATGCAAAAGGTTTTGATGCCGCGCTTATCGCGTGTCTTCGAAATATCAGGCATGAATTTTACGGAGACGGAAACCCGATGATCACCGAGAATATCTTTTCTGAGGTGGCCGTTGAGGGGACGACCGATAAAACCGGACCTGCCATGGACCTTCCTGCCCAGATATTGCCTGACGGGTGTTTGAATTCGACCAATTGCAACCGCATCGGCTGGTATTGGCTCGAAGGGTATAAAAAAGTGAAATATTCCAGTGTTGTAATTGCCCGCATCGATAATGCGGAATATGCCAGCGAGGCCGAAAAAAACAATGTATTAGGGAAAGCTTATTTTCACCGGTCACGTGCCTATTACATGCTGACCCACCAATTTGGCGATGTCCCTTTTATTTTAGGGGAAATACAGGAACCCAAGCTTGATTTTTACACGGTTACCCGGGAAAGTATTTTGAAAAAGATTAAAAAAGATTTGGAATTTGCTGCCCAGTGGGTGAAAACCGAGCAGGAAACCGGCGTGGTGGGTGATGTGACCAAAGCTGCCGTTAATCACCTTTTGACCAAAGTCAATCTTGCCATGGGTGAATTTGACGATGCCATTGCCTCTTCCTCGGCGATCATCAATGACGGCTACCACCATTTAATGACCGACCGTTTTGGAATTGACAAGGATGATCCGACAAAAGACGTCGTTTGGGACTTGCATCAGACCTCCAATAAAGCCCTTGCCGAAAACAGGGAGCGTATTTTTCTGATGATGTCACGTGAAGATTTGATTGAGGATAATGCAAGTAAGCGAATTAGCATCATGCGTCAGTGTGTGCCTTTCTGGGGAAGTGGTGCAAAAAATAAAACGCCCACCGGGAAAAGCGGTGTTACCGACAAACCTCTGGGAAGTAATGTAGGGGGTATTCCCGTGGAAATTGACCAGGTGACCAAATATGGACGTGGTATTGGCCGTTGCAGGCAAACGCCCTATCATCACACCGATATCTGGACCGATCCCAAGGATATGCGGCACAATGAAACCAACTGGATGGACATGGAAGACCTCGTTTACAACGATCCACGGCTGAAGGAAGACGGGGATCCGTGGTACGGGGAAAATCTCAGGCTTTATGATGACGAGGGTGGAATTTTGTGTACCGATACCATCCGCTCATGGTATGGATGGCCTTACTATAAGCTTTATGTGCCGGATCCAACTGACGCCACTCCTGATGGCGGACGCGGTGACTGGTATTTATACCGTTTGGCCGAGACCTATTTACTTCGGGCAGAGGCGTATTTCTGGAAAGGACAGTTGCAGGAAGCTGCTGATGACGTCAATGCTGTCAGGACCAGAGCTGGCTGTGATCCTTATTCCGCTTCCGATATCAATATTGGCACCATTCTGGATGAAAGGGCACGTGAACTTTTCTATGAGGAGCCACGTAATATTGAGTTGACACGTATCTCTTATATTTTTGCTCAAACCGGTAAGCCTTGTTACAATGGGCAAACATACAGTGAAGATAATTTCTCTCAATCCAACTTCTGGTACGACAGGGTGATGGAGAAAAATGTATTTTACCGCGAAGAAGTGAGGGCTCCCCACTATAACTACCGGGCAGCTCCGTGGATTGTATTGTGGCCCATTCCGGCTTCCACGATCAACGCGAATACCCAAGGGCATATTAACCAGAATGAAGGTTATCCCGGAGCTGAGGATTACCAGAAACCCCTGGTATGGGTTGATGGAGAAGGTGATGGTCAGCTTGTTGAGCAATAGACTATTTGGTTTTTTTCCTTTCGCTTTTTTTCATATAGTTTAGTTAGATGGGTTAAAGCGTCCTCCGGTGGGGGGCGCTTTTTCCTTTTTTTTCTTGCGTTTACCAGTGTCAAGTCAACCCCGAGATGTCAATTCGAGTGTCCACCCCAATTTTTTTTTGGGGCATAATGAGTTAATGACATTGAAATTTTCCTGTCATTTCGACGACGCAGGAGGAGAAATCTGTTGAAATTTGGAGAGATTTCTCCTTCCGCCTTCGGCGGATCGAAATGACAGTCGAGTGCGATTTCCTTACTAAATTAATTATCAATCACTTATTAAAATCTGTCATTGGCAGTTCCTACCCAAAATTTTTGGGCATAATGAGAGGATGACAGATAAATTATTCCTGTCATTGTTAACGAACCGGGGCAACAAATACCCCTGTCCCCAATCTCTCCGGAGGAGAGAAAA
>CAYTDH010000447.1:0-3946 GCA_964436325.1 uncultured Tangfeifania sp. | reverse complement strand
TTTAAAGGAAGAATCAGCCGGTAGTTTAGCTGAAAAGCTGGATGTATCGAGACGGACCGTATTTCGCTACCTCGATGAATTGCGAATAAACGGGGCGGTTATCGACTATTCAAAAAGCCAAAAGAGTTATATCCTGAAGAATAATTTCGATTTGAAGAAAGTTTTTTGGCAGACTGCTATGAAATGTCAGACTAACCGTTTTACCTTTAACAATAAAAACGAATAAAAAACTATGGACAGATAACTTGGAAATAAAAAATGAAAGGGAAAAACTACACATACAAAATTCAAATCGCGTTCAAACTTCAGTTTTGATAGCTCCCCTTTCGGGAGCAAAGATAAAAAATAACTGTAAAGGGACTACGGGTTCCTGTATTATCGGGGAGAATAAAACGGGTGGAGTATTGCGAATTATTAATTAAAAATTATTGAAAATGAAAAAGAAAACTATTCGGTTACTAGGTGTTTCAATTTTTGCAATAGTACTTTTTTTTAATATTGGTTTAGGACTAGATTCAAACAACAAAACAAAAACTGAATTAAAAAATATAGAAGCATTAGCATGTTATTCTGTAGAGTCAGGTGGAACGATGATGTGGTATTGTTGTTATCCTTGGATTCCATACTGTTATCTTTCAGGAGGAGTGAATTTTAATGGAACTATAACTACCTATTAAAAATTGGCTTTGTCTTGAAATTTTAAAAAAAATCGAGACAAAGCCTTTATTTATAAACTATTAAAGATTCTATGAAACGTACTTTATGTATTTTTATTTTAGTTTGTACTGGATTTAGTTGTTCAATCGATTCAAGTCGGTCAGTGCTTAGCGATTTTGATAATACAATCAATTTAAAATTAAATGTTTCTCCAATCGAAAGTACTGAATTAGGAGAACTTTTGGATATGGTTTGTTTTGACTCTATCCTGATTATTAATGAGGTTTTTGAAGAACAAATATTCAAGTATTTTAATGTAACCAATGGTAATCTGGGCTCTAAATTTGTAAATCGGGGGAAAGGGCCTGATGAACTCATGTTTCCAGGATTGATGTGTGCTTTGGATGACAGTATTTTTTCTACGTATGAGGCAAACAAGAAACAATTAATTTATTTCAATGTATACGATATAGTTGCTAATTTTTATCAATTTGAGAAAGTTACAGATACGAATTTATCAGACTTGATTATTTTCCAGAGTTATCCATTAAATGATTCTTTAATCATTTTTACAGGTATATT
Source organism: uncultured Tangfeifania sp. (assembly GCA_964436325.1). GTDB lineage: Bacteria > Bacteroidota > Bacteroidia > Bacteroidales > Prolixibacteraceae > Tangfeifania. The sequence goes on along the minus strand of CAYTDH010000447.1, from coordinate 2,707 downwards.
TGAAGATGGAAAATATTGCCTGTACAATTCTCTATCAGAAAATATGATAATTACTGTAGAATTTCCAGATGACGAAAACCATCAGGAAGAAAATAATTTTATAAAATCGATGGCACATCAAGGAGAAATAGCTATAAAGCCCGATAAACGGAAATTTGCATTTGTATGCCGTAATGGATATTTTGATATTTGTTCTATTTCTCAAAATGGATTATTCTTAGAAAACAGAAAGTTATACCATTTGTCCGATTACAAGGTTATTGGAGACAACGTTGTCGCTCATTCCTCAAAATCTGCCTATGCGTTTCACTCTGTCGAAGCAACAAACAGTTATATTTATATGATTTATTCAGGAAGAACGCAGGATGAGTTTGGTTCTGAATATGTTGCAGGAAATAATGTTTTAGTTTACGACTGGAATGGAAATCCGGTTGTGAATTTTAAAACTGACCGATACCTCCATCGTATGACATTAGACGGGAAGAATTTAATTATCTACGGATATTGTATTAATTCTGTTACTGGTGAACCTGAAATCGTTACCTGTCAACTTCCAAAACATTAAAAAATTTCAGCATGAATAAATCTATCGGATTCTTAGGTATCTTGCTATTGACGTATTGTTGCAGTGTAAAATCAGAAAAAACAGAATATGAATCAATAATTGAAGAATGGATAGGAAAAAAGATTGTGCTACCAAGGTTGTCAAATCAATTTAAATATGATGAAAAAGTCAAGGTAGTTACCAAAATAAATGGAAATTGTTTCAAATGTATTTCACGATTAGAACTATGGTCAAGGTTTATTGATGAAATAGAGAAGAATTGCGAAAGCTGCAATGTTCAGTATTATTTTTATATCAGTGGTGCCGATACATCCGCCTTTAAAACAATGAATGATTCCATAATCCAATTTAATTATCCTGTAATATTTGATCAAAATAATACCTTTTATAAGCTGAATAAACTTCATGAAAACAGTTTGTATCACACAATGCTTTTAGATTCATTGGATAAGGTATTGTTAATCGGAACCCCAATTTTGAACAAAAAGCTTCAGGCACTTTATATTGACGAAATTGTCAGAATTGACTCTAAATAAGAACATTATAAATTTATTAAAAAATGAATATGAAAAGAAAATATCAATTAGTACTTTTTTTCTGTATTTTTTTTGTATCAACATTAAAAGCACAGGAAAAAATAGTTGTTGCAGTAGATGGCTTCTTTACAAATAAGGATAGTAATTATGTTGTAAACCATTTAGGCGAAGGTTTTATCAAAGAAACAATAAATATTCCGCCTGATTCTGCTCAAGTTTTGATAGGTGAAATTGGAAAATCAGGAATTATAAATATTGTTACAGTTGATCCTAAGAATAAAAAATCAAGGGACTTCCAATTAGAAGACAATCTATTATTTGAAAACAATCCGAGTTGTTTTATAAATAACAGAGAAGTTGATAAATCCGAAATTTCATTGCTCAATCCTTCTAAAATAGTTTCAGTTAATATTATTCCTCAACTGGAATCAGCCCGGTTGTATGGTAAAGAAAAAAAGTGTGGGGTAATTTTGGTAACAACAAAGGAGGAATGAAAATTTAGTTCTGAATATGTAGTTTCTGCATATAAACCTTTATAGTTGCACTTTTTGAGCTTTGAAACAAGTCTTCATACCACATTAAAAAAGTATTCAAGCAAGGATATTATGGATATTTTTAAAACATTAAGCCTTTTGCTTTTTCTTATTGCCTGCTCCCCGGCTGAGATTCGGAACGATGCTATTATCCGGTTTAAGGTACAGGAGCACGATTATGGCAAAATACCTTTGAAAGAAGAGATAGAATACCGCTTTGAATTTTCCAATCCCGGAAAAACGCCGCTGGTAATAAGCAATGTAAAAACCTCGTGTGGCTGTACCATTCCTGAGTGGCCCCGGAAACCCGTTAAGCCTGGAGCAAAAGGGGAAATTAAGGTTGCTTATGACGCAGCTTCCCCCGGAGTTTTTCTTAAAACCATTACCGTGTATTTTAACGGGAAAGGCTCCCCGGTCAGGTTGAGCATTAAAGGGCAGGTCGGACACCCGGAAAAAAAAGAAAATGAATGAAGGCAAGAAAGTGGGTTAAAACAATATTTACCTTTACCGGTATATTTGTTATCGCCATCCTGTTCCGGGTATTTGTTATTGAAATCTACTCCATACCGAGCGGTTCCATGGAAGATACGTTGCATCCGGGCGATAAGGTATTGGTAAACAAACTGGTTTACGGGCCTAAGCTGCCGTCTTCGCCCTACGATATTCCATGGGTCAACCTGATATGGTACCTTCAGGCAAATGCCTCTGCCAATATTGACTCTGTGTATTGGCAGCACCGGCGGCTAAAGGGTTTTTCCACTATAAAACGGGCCGATGTAATGGTGTTTTCCCACCCATTGTGGGGAGGCCGCAATAATTTTTTTATCAAACGGTGTGTTGCACTTCCGGGCGATACGCTTGCAATAGAAAGTGGCAGGGTAAAAATAAACGGGCGGTTTTTGCCCGAACCGGCACTTTCCTAAATGGTATACGAGATTTGGCCGGGCGCTCCCGGGCAATTTTTCCGGCTGGCCGACAGCCTGGGGCTTCAGTCGTTTGGCCGTCCTGCCCGTTCACGTGAAAAGGGCCCTGTAGAAATGCTTTTGACTGAAAACCAAGAAACTCAACTTTTG
>CAYTDH010000446.1:0-3958 GCA_964436325.1 uncultured Tangfeifania sp. | reverse complement strand
CTCAACCTGACCATCAACCAGGGTGTGCTCACCGAAGTCACTGAAGCCGCATGTGACTCGTTCGTCTGGGCTGCAGGCGACGGAAATACCTACACCGCTTCCGGCATTTACGATTATGTGGATCCCTATGCAGGCGAGTGCGGCGATACCATGCGTTTGAATCTGACCATAAGTCCGCCGCTTGTTACAGACAACACCGTTAACAATGTAAGTTGCATCGGAGGAAGTGACGGGGCCATCGACCTCACCGTAAACGGAGGAATTGAACCTTTGGATTTCTTATGGAACACCGGTGCCACAACAGAAGACTTGTCCGGACTACCGGCCGGCACCTACACCGTCCTCATTTCAGACAGCATTGGGTGCATGACCGAAGACACCTTCACTATTTCAGAACCATTGCCGTTAGCCATCGATGGACAACCCGGAAATATTGACTGCTTCGGGAATACCAATGGAAGCATTGACGTGACCGTCTCAGGGGGAACAGCTCCTTACAGTTTTTACTGGAATACCGGGCAAACCAGTGAGGACCTCGCCAACCTGCCTGCCGGAATGTACCAGGTAATCGTATCCGACCAAAATGGATGCATGGATTCCCTCTCCATTGAAATCACCCAGCCCGGTGAATTGCTGCTCACCGAAACCCATGAAGATATAGGGCTCAGCAATTTGCCCATCGGCAGCATCGACCTGACCGTGGAAGGCGGAACGGGTCCTTACGACTACCTGTGGAGCAATGGAGAGACCACCGAAGACATCAGTCAGCTTGACGGGGGCACTTACACTGTGGTGGTCACCGATGCCAACGGCTGCATAGACAGTCTGGAGGTAACCATTGAACAGACCATCGTGGAAACGAACATGAATTGTCCACCGGAAATTCTTGTAGAATGCCTGGGAGACGTTCCACCGCCCTATACCACCTTCAGCGAATACACCTCAGCAGGCGGCTATGCCGAAAGCGACTGCGGCATTGATGAAGCATCCTTTGCCCTCACTGGCCAGGTATCCACCGGCAGTTGCCCCACCACCATTACCCGTACTTATTCGTTGCAGGACACCTGTGGCAACACCATGACCTGTTCACAGCGCATCATTGTGGATGACAAAACCAATCCCGTAATGGACTGCCCGCCGGCGATAACCGTTTATCCGGGGGAAACCACCCCTGCTCCTTTTGCTTCCTTCGATGACTATACTGATGCAGGAGGAACCGCAGGAGACAACTGCGGCATCGTGGAAAGCTCATTCAGGTTAATCGATGAGACCTCTTCCGGGGAGGCCCCACGCATCATCAGCCGCACCTATGAAATTCTTGACTCCTGCGGCAACAGGGCAGAATGCACCCAAATCCTTGAAGTGTACGACGAATCGGAACTGCAGATGAACTGTCCGCCGACTATTGTTCTGGAATGTGGTATTGACCCTGTTCCCGAACCCTTCAGCACTTACAGCCAGTATGAAGCAGCCGGCGGAAGCGCCTTCAGCACTCCTTTCCCCATTGATGAAGCCACCTTCCGGTTTGAAGGCGAGGAACGGGAAAGCCGTTGTCCGGTAATCATCACCCGCACTTACTCCATTCAGAATACCAACGGCGACTCCATCAGTTGCGAACATACCATCCTGATCCATGACGTTACCAGGCCATTCCTGACCATTAAGAACAAAACCGTTGAATGCAATGATATTCCACCGGTTTATGAAACTCAGGAAGATCTGTTCAGGAACCAGGGATCGGCTACCGATGCCTGCGGGCTCGACTGGAGCACCTTCAGGATGGTTGGAGAAAGCACCGATGGCAACAGTTGTCCGGAAACCATTGTCCGCACTTATGAGATTGCCGATTTGTGCGGCAACCAGCGCCAGGCCACGGAAGTCATTGTCATCAATGATGAAACCCCGCCGGCAGTTCCTGCCAACAGGTATCCCGAAGACATTCTGGCGGTTTGCGAGGTTCCACCACCCTACCCTAATGATTATGAAATATACTACCAGGAAAGCAACGGCGTGGTCATTGATAATTGCGGAACCTTCTTTATGAGCTTTGAAGGGGATGTGGCTGACGGCGATGCCTGTCCGCGCACCATCACACGCACCTACCGCTTTACCGACCGGTGCGGAAACTTCACCGATGTGGAACAAACCATCATCGTCAATGATACCGTTCCGCCGGTCATGACCGCACCCTACAGTGTCTTTGTTTCCTTTGGCAACCCCATTCCGGAGGCTTATTCATCGCTTGCTTCCTTCCTGAGCGACGGAGGCACCGCCAGCGACAACTGCGAAATCGACGAGGAGTCCTTTATCCTTACCGGTCAGAGTACCGTTCCGGGTGACGGAGCCGACACCCTTTCCCGGATTTATGAAGTGGCTGATGGTTGCGGCAACACCGACACGGCAATCCACCGTCTCATCATTCAAACCGAGGCCCCAATCGCCCTCTACTGTCCCGAACCCGTTTATACGGCCTGTGTTGACGATGTGCCACCGCCCTATACCGGGCTGGCTGGTTTCATTGCCGCAGGAGGCAGCGTGGACCATGACTGCGCCCTGGATACCGCCAGCTTCAGGTTGACTCAGCAGTACTCAGACAACCAGCAATGCCCCGAAACCCTGACCCGTAGGTATGAAATTTCCGACACCTGCGGACAAACAGCCTATTGCGAGCAATCCATTGTGATTCATGATACCATTCCACCCGGGTTGACCTGTCCTCCAATCATTACTGTTGAAGTGGGTGAAACGGTACCTGAACCTTACGACACCTGGTCGTTGTTTGAAGCTGACGGAGGAACGGCGGCCGACAATTGCGGAATTGTGGGAGAATCGTTCACCTTGCTGGATACAATTCGTTCGGAAGGATTCATTGCCGACACCCTGACCCGGATTTACCAGATCGCCGACTCCTGCATGCAAACAGCAGTCTGTGAACAAGTGATTATCGTGAAAAACGAATTGGAATTCGCCATGGATTGTCCTGCGGATACCCTCGTTGAATGCACCACCGATGTTCCTGAACCTTTTGCTGACTTTAGCGCCTATGAAAATGCCGGCGGCAGTGCCCTGAGCGGCTGTGGAATTGTGAGAGAAAGCTTCAGCCTGCTGAGCGAAACCACCGACAGCCTCTCCTGTCCCGAGACCATCACCCGGATTTATCAACTGGAAGATTCCTGCGACAGGGAAGTTTACTGTGAGCACCGGATTGTTGTCCATGACCAGACACCGCCTGTTCTTTCGTGTCCGCCGGCAGAAAATTACGAATGCCTCGATGCGGATGTTCCCGCCCTGGCCACCATCGAAGAATGGCTGACAGCCGGTGGTGATGTGTGGGATAATTGCGCACTGGATTCCGCCTCATTCGAGCTCATCAGTGAGCAAACCGACAGTACGGTGAAACGCATCGAAATCAACCGGATGTACCGGATTGAAGACATGTGCGGCAATGCCGATTCGTGCACCCACACCATCGTTATGGAAGACACCATTCCTCCGGCCGTTCTTTGCCGCGATATTACCGTTCAACTCGACACTACAGGACAATACATCCTGACACCCGGTGAAATTCTCGTGGGAGCAAATGATGCCTGTGGCCTGGATACCCTCTTCGCCAGCCGGACCCTATTCGACTGCAACGACATAGGCGAAAACCCGGTTGTCCTGACCGCCGTGGATGTCAACACCAACACCGACAGTTGTACCGCCATTGTTACCGTAATTGGCAATACACCGCCAATAGCTGTGAATGATACCGCCTTCACGGTAGAAGATATGGTCGTACATATCGATGTTCCCGAAAACGACTACGATGAACTCACCGGGGTGGATGTGACCACGGTCAGACTGGTTACCACTCCCGAACACGGGACCGCGGTTATTGACACCCTGACCGGGGTTGTGACTTTCACTCCCGAACCCGGTTATGTTGGAAGGGATGAATTCAGCTATTCCATTTTCG
>CAYTDH010000445.1:0-3971 GCA_964436325.1 uncultured Tangfeifania sp. | reverse complement strand
GTGTGGCCTACAAACCCAACATCAACGACGAACGCGAATCACCCGCCCTCGAAATCATGAATATCGTCAACCACAAAGGTGGCATCGTACAATACCACGATCCGCATATTCCCAACGTTCAGATAAGGCCTGCCTTATCTCTTTCGTCTATACCCCTCACAGCAGAAAATCTGGCAGAAGCCGACGTGGTCGTCCTCACCACCAACCACTCCGCCTTCGATGTGGACTTTATCCAAAAACACGCCCAAATGATTGTCGACCTGCGGAATATGATCGAAAAAGGAGGAGAAAAAGTGTACAAACTGTAAATTAATTACGAATGAGGAATTACGAATTACGAAATGAGGAGGTTGTAGTGATTCGTAATTCCCTTAGCTGGTGCGCAATTGCATCCTCAGCTGGTGCGCGATTGGTTCGCGTTCCAAACAACACCACCCAAACAACCTGTTCATTTAAAAAAGTAGTTTTAACACACAAACCACGCGAAAGGATTCGCGCGGGAACGAAGTAATTAACTGATTTGTTCGTAATTCATAATAATAAGGGATTGAAAAAAATCGTAATTTGCAACATATTTATTTATCCAATATCAGGATTTACCAGATAATGAGGTATGAACAAAGGAAAGCTAATCTATTCGAATCATGCAGTTCAACAAATGTTTAAGCGAAATATCAGCACAAATGCTGTTGAAAAAGTGATTGAAAATGGAGAGATAATCAAATCATACCCTGAGGATACACCTTATCCAAGTTTTTTATTGCTGGGGTTTCATGAACAACGACCCATACATATAGTTTATAGTTATGACAGTATAAAAAGTAATGTAATCATTATTACAGTTTACGAACCATCTGCAAAAATTTGGGGAAAAAATTTTAAAAACCGAAAAAACAGATCATCATGAAATGCGCCATTTGCAAAATCGGCTCCACAAAAAATGGACTGGTAACCTTCACACTCGAAAGAGAAGGAGTAATTATTGTATTTAAAAATGTTCCGGCGATGGTTTGTCAGAATTGCGGGGATTTCTACCTGACTTCAGAAACGACAAAAATGTTACTGGACAAAGCCGCTCAAACTGCTACTAAAGGCGTCGAATTTGAGATCATCAATTTGAATACCGCCGCTTAAGTGAATTACGAATGAGGAATTTGTAATTCGTAGTTACCTTAACGCCAAGCACATCAAGTAATAAACATTTTCCATATTTTTATACAGTAAAAAAATAGAATATACCAGAAGCTTTCAGGGAATTAGGATTTGTTTTTTTCTTTTATTCAAATGAAGGAAACGAACCTATGCATATCCACGTAATACCATTCAGTTGAAAAAGCCTATACCATCTGCAACCATTTCACCTCCCGAAAGGAGGCCTGCCTCCCAAAAGGGAGGAAACCAGAAACAAATTACAGACAACCGCAAAAACCCCTAAACAATTTCTCAATTTCTCATTTTCACCATTTAACAATTTAACAATTTCACAATTTCACAATTTAACAATTTAACAATTTAACAATTTCTCATTTTCACCATTTCACCATTTCACCATTTATCAGTTTATTCCATGAAAATCCTAATCACCGGTACTGCCGGATTCATCGGCTTCCACCTCGCCAAACGCCTGCTCGAACGGGGCGATACCGTAGTAGGCATTGACAACCTCAACGACTATTACGACGTTAACCTGAAATACAGCCGTCTGGCTGAAACAGGCATCTCCTCCGCCAACTGGCAGAAGGACTGGCACACCAAAATCCAAAGCACCCAATACCCCAACTACAGCTTCATGGCCATGAACCTCGAAGACCGCGAGCAGATCTACCGGTTATTCGAAGAAGAAAAATTCGACAACGTCTGCAACCTCGCCGCGCAGGCCGGAGTACGATACAGTCTGAAGAACCCACACGCCTACATCAACAGCAACATCGTAGGATTCATCAACATCCTCGAAGCCTGCCGCCAAAACAACATCAAACATCTGGCCTATGCCAGCTCCTCCAGTGTTTACGGCAACAACACCAAAATGCCGCTCAGCACCAGCGACAGCGTAGACCACCCCATCAGCCTTTATGCCGCCACAAAAAAAAGCAACGAGCTGATGGCCCACACCTACAGCCACCTCTTCGGCCTCCCCACCACCGGACTACGGTTCTTTACCGTCTATGGCCCCTGGGGACGCCCCGATATGGCCCTCTTCCTTTTCACCAAAGCCATCATCGAAAATAAACCCATTAAAGTCTTTAACAACGGCAACATGGTCCGCGACTTCACCTTCGTGGACGATATCATCGAAGGCGTCACCCGGGTAATTGACAATCCTCCCCAAATCTCTGATAAAAAAGAAATTGATGTTTCCATTAGCAATACGGCTCCCTATAAAGTCTACAATATCGGAAATTCTTCGCCAGTGCAGTTGATGGAATACATTGGCGCCATCGAAAAAACGCTGGGGAAAATAGCACAAAAAGAATTCATGCCCATGCAACCCGGCGATGTGCCCCGCACCGAAGCCGATGTAACCGATTTAATGGAAAATCTGGATTACAAACCCAATACTCCCGTACAAACCGGAATCGAAAAATTTATTGAATGGTACAAAGGGTACTTCAAAACCTGAAGAAAATTATGAATGGCTCATTCAATTACGAATTATGAATGACGAATTACGAACAAGAAACGAGCAACAAGTTCAGTAAGCCCCGGCATCCGGGAATGAAATGAACCGGATGGCGCAGGGGGAACTAACCCCGATGAGGAACGAATCGGGGCAACAAGCAACAAGCAACAAGCAAACATTAAAACCATATCCCATGTCCAACTTTCTTCTCATCGGTGCCGCAGGCTATATAGCCCCGCGCCACCTCAAAGCAATCAAAGAAACCAACAACCATCTCGTGGCCGCCCTCGATCCCTACGACGGAGTAGGCATCATGGACAGTTATTTCCCCAATGCCGACTTCTTTACCGAGTTCGAGCGGTTCGACCGGCACGTGGAAAAACTGCGGCGCAAAGACATCCAAATCGATTACGCGAGCATATGCTCCCCCAACTTCCTGCACGACGCCCACATCCGGTTCGGACTGCGCAGCGGGGCAGACGTCATCTGCGAGAAACCTATCGTTCTAAATCCCTGGAACATCGAGGCCCTTACACAACTCGAAAAGGAAACCGGGAAAAACATTTACAACATCCTGCAACTGCGCCTGCACCCCAGTGTGATGGAACTCAAAAAGAAAATCGACAACAGCGAACCCGGAAAAGTCCACGACGTTGACCTCACCTACATCACCTCACGCGGACACTGGTACTACACAAGCTGGAAAGGCGATGTTCAAAAGTCGGGAGGCGTGGCCACCAACATAGGAGTTCACTTTTTCGACATGCTCACATGGATATTCGGCGACATCAAAGAAAACATCGTTCACCTCCACGAGCACGACCGGGCCGCCGGATTCCTGCACCTCGAAAAAGCCCGTGTCCGCTGGTTCCTGAGCATCAATTCAGAAACATTGCCACCGGCAGCCACCGAAAAAGGCATGCGCACCTACCGGTCCATCAACATCGAAGGCGACGAATTTGAGTTCAGCGGCGGTTTCACCGAACTGCACACCCGCAGCTACGAACAGATACTGAAAGGAGAAGGCTTCCGCATCAGCGAAACCCGAAGAGCCATTAACACCGTCTACGATATCCGCAATACAACACCCCAGGGACTCAAAGGCGACTACCACCCCCTCGCCAAACTGCCCCTGGCACGCCACCCCTTCGATGAAAATAGCCCAGGAAAATGACAAATGGCTCATTCAATTACGAATTACGAATGGCTGATTCCCCCGCTGGTGCGCGATTGTATCGCGTTCCAAACAACACCACCAAAACAACCTGTTTCATTTAAAAAAGTAGTTTTAACATACAAACCACGCGAAAGGATTCGCGCGGGAGCGGAGGAGCGGAGGCTGAAAGGAACT
>CAYTDH010000444.1:0-3979 GCA_964436325.1 uncultured Tangfeifania sp. | reverse complement strand
AATGAAGGATTTTAACGGTAAATTAAAACACCTTCAGGTATTAAATTGTCGAAATCAGCCGGTAAATGGCGAAAAATCCCAAAAACCGCTGCCCCGCTACCCGACATAGAGGCAAATAGTGCTCCCTGTTGATAAAGAAATTCCTTGTACTTTCCAATTTCAGGGTAAAGCGGAAACACACTCTTTTCAAAACCATTCACCACAACATCTTTCCATTGCTCAAGGGGAAGTTTTTCCAATTGACGCAAATCAAAAAGCGATTTGGCAGGCTGCACATTACGGTAAGCTTCGGCAGTAGAAACGGAGCATTGAGGCTTCAGGACCACGATTTGGTAGGCCGAGAGATCGATCTCCAGGGGTTGGAGTTGGTCTCCGATGCCAGTGGCCATGGCAGGTAAATTATCGATAAAAAAAGGACAATCAGCTCCCAGTTTGCGGGCATAGGCCTTTAATCGGTCATTGGATAAATCAAGGTCAAAAAAATCGTTGACTACTTTCAGTGTAAAAGCGGCATCGGAAGAGCCACCACCCAAGCCGGCTCCTGCGGGAATTGTCTTATGCAGATGGAACTGTACGGGGGGCAAATCAAAATCATTCTTCAACAACTTCCAGGCTTTTAAAACCAGATTATCATCGGCACTCCCCTCAAGCGCAATACCCGATACGGAAAAGGAAAAATCATTTGATTCAACCATTTCGAGGGCATCGGCAATTTTAAGCGGAAAAAAAACGGTCTCCAGGTTATGATAGCCATCGGTTCGTTTTGAAACAATGTGAAGGCCGATATTTATTTTTGCATTGGGAAAGACAATCATCCTCTTTTCTTTGGTTCGTTGAATGCCAGCTATCCTTACTTTGTATTTACATGAAGATGTTCATATTCTTCGGGGGAGCCGCAGGTGCAAATCAGGTGGCGGTCACCCCAGGCATTGTCTACCCGCCCTACAGGCACCCAGAATTTGTGCTCTCTCAGCCAGGGCCGCGGCCAGGCCGCTTTTTCCCGGGAGTAAGGGTGGTTCCAATGGTCGGAACTTACCTCACCTGCCGTATGGGGTGCATTTTTTAACACATTGTTTTGTCCGTCGGCATCTCCGCTTTCCACCTCCTTAATTTCATCGTATATGGCATTGAGGGCATTGATAAAACGGTCGATTTCCTCTTTCGATTCGCTTTCTGTGGGCTCGATCATCAGTGTTCCTGGCACAGGAAACGAAAGTGTGGGTGCGTGAAACCCGTAATCCATCAGCCTTTTTGCAATATCCTCTTCGGTAATTCCGGCGGAATTCTTCAGGTGGCGGCATTCCAGAATGAGCTCATGGGCCACGCGTCCTGTTTTCCCTTTGTAAAGAATGCCAAAGTTTTTATCCAGAGCATGCGCAATATAATTGGCATTCAGAACAGCAATCCTGGTGGCATCGGTTAATCCCGAAGCCCCCATCATCTTAATATAGCCATAAGTGATGGTCAACACCGAGGCGCTACCCCACGGAGCACCTGCAACGGCGTCAATCCCTATATGGCCGTTATTCATCACCGGATGTGAGGGCAAAAATTCCACCAGGTGTTCTGCCACGGCAATGGGGCCTACTCCCGGTCCGCCGCCGCCATGAGGAATGGCAAACGTTTTATGAAGGTTTAAATGGCACACATCGGCTCCGATGATGCCGGGCGAGGTAAGGCCCACCTGGGCGTTCATGTTGGCCCCGTCCATATAAACCTGACCTCCACATTCATGCACCCACTGGCACATCTCTCTGATGGATGATTCAAAAACCCCATGGGTGGAGGGATAGGTAACCATAAAAGCAGCAAGGGTATCTTTGTACTCCTCTGTTTTCCGGCGCATCTCTTCCCGGTCGATGTTTCCATGCTCATCACAACCCACCACCACCACCTTCATTCCTGCCATTACGGCACTTGCGGGGTTCGTTCCGTGCGCCGATGAAGGAATGAGTACCACATCGCGCTGCTCCTGTCCATTGTGCCGGTGGTATTCACGAATGACCATCAGTCCGGTGTATTCACCGGCAGCACCCGAATTGGGCATCAGACTGACATCCGCCAGACCCGTAATCTCCGAGAGGTCTCGCCGCAACTCTTCCATCATTTCATGGTATCCGCGGGCCTGGTTCTTGGGGACAAAAGGGTGTATGCCGTTAAATTCAATCCAGCTCAGGGGTAACATTTCAGTGGCCGCATTCAGTTTCATCGTGCATGACCCCAGCGAAATCATCGAGTGGGTTAGCGAAATATCCTTGTGCTCCAAACGCTTGATGTAACGGACCATCTCGGTTTCCGACCGGTATTGATTAAAAACCTCCTGTTTCATAAACGAAGATTTCCGGGCAAACCGAGGGTCAATCTCATTTCCTTTAGGATAATCATGGATGACCTGCCATTTTTTATTGGCCGCTTTGGCAAACACCTCCAAAATCCAGGTCATATCCTGGCGGTTGGTCGTTTCATCAATGCTGATTCCAACCTCCCCGTTCCCAAAGTAGCGGAAGTTCATTTCCAGTTCATGCGAAAGCCATTCAATATCCTCCCGTTTAACATGCCGGGGCAGCTTAAACCTGAGAGTATCAAAAAAGTGCGTATTCAGTTGGGTGTACCCCAACTTCTCTATTTCAGCCGAAAGAAAAGCAGCGATATTGTGAATGCGATCTGCAATCATTCGAATCCCTTCAGGGCCATGATAGACCCCAAAAAAACCAGCCATGGTAGCCAGCAAAGCCTGGGCGGTACAGATATTCGAAGTAGCCTTCTCGCGCTTGATATGCTGCTCACGGGTCTGAAGGGCCATACGCAAGGCGCGATTTCCGTGAACATCGCGGGTAACGCCGATAATCCGTCCGGGCATATTGCGCTTATAAGCTTCCCGGGCCGTAAAAAAAGCAGCATGCGGTCCTCCATATCCCATGGGAACACCAAAACGCTGACTGTTTCCAAAGACAATATCCGCTCCCCACTCACCTGGAGGGGTTAAAACAGCAAGCGAAAGCAGATCTGCAGCAACCGCTACCTTTATATCCTTATCATGCGCCTCCTGTACCATGGAAGAATAATCAACAATCTGTCCGTCGGCATTGGGATACTGGACAATGACACCAAAAACATCCTCAGAAAAAACAAATTCCTCACGGGGTTGAATTTTCAATTCAATACCCAACGGATTAGCCCTGGTGCTCAGAACATCGAGGGTTTGTGGCCAGGTTTTTTCATCCACCAGCACCGTTCGCACTCCTGCTTTAACCATTTTCCGCGGCCGCAGATTATACATCATCACCATCGCCTCGGCAGCAGCAGTGGATTCATCGAGCAACGAAGCATTGGCAATCTCCATGGAAGCCAATTCACATACCATGGTCTGGAAATTCAGCAAGGCCTCCAGGCGACCTTGCGATATTTCGGCCTGATAAGGGGTGTAGGAAGTATACCAAACAGGATTCTCCAGCACATTCCGTAAAATAACAGCCGGAGTATTCGTGTCGTAATACCCCATGCCAATATAGGTGTTGAAAACTTTGTTTTTTGCGGCAAGACTCAGAATCCTACGGTAATAACGGCGCTCAGTCAACCCCTCCTGAAGCTTCAGAGGTTCCTTGAGTCGAATATCCGGGGGAATAATTTCATCCATCAACTCATCCATCGATGAAACCCCAAGGGTTTCCAACATGGCATGAACATCATCCTCGCGGGGTCCGATATGGCGGGTAACAAATCGATCGTGGGCCATTCTCTTTCTTTTAATTGGGTTCTCTGCAATAATAAAACATCGTATTGTTGAAAAAAATGACTTTAATCCGGATTATGCTTTTCACAAAACTTTTGTTGGTCTTCTTAACCTGAACTGTTCATAAATCTTTATTTAAAATGAATTAAGTTCCTTTTCAGAAAACCAATTCCTTAGGAGCAGAGCGATGTAATCCGTTTTGAAAACCATTCGTAAAAATCCGTTTTCAAGTCAGAAACGGATTGG
>CAYTDH010000443.1:0-3981 GCA_964436325.1 uncultured Tangfeifania sp. | reverse complement strand
GTTGGAATGCGTCGAGGACGTGAAAATGCCAGAGACATTACACCTGGGGATTCCATCGACTTCTGGAGGGTTTTGTTTGCCAGCCGTCGCGAAAAAAGGCTGTTGCTCTATGCTGAAATGAAGCTGCCGGGTGAAGCCTGGCTTGAGTTCCGGATAAAGGAAGGCAAACTTTTGCAGACAGCTACTTTTCGTCCAAGGGGGTTGTGGGGACGGTTATACTGGTACTCGGTGCTTCCCTTTCATGGATTCATATTTCACGGAATGATTAAAGAATTAAGCAAATAGTTATGGGATTTTATCAATTGCATACCACGCAAAAAATTCCCGCTACCCTCGATGAGGTATGGGAATTTATTTCATCGCCGGCAAACCTGAGTAAAATAACTCCCGAATACATGGGATTCCAGATAACGTCGAAAGGTTCGCTGCAAAAGATGTACCCCGGGATGATCATCAGTTACAAAGTAAGTCCGGTATTGGGAATAAAAATGACCTGGGTAACTGAAATAACGCAAGTTAAAGAGAAAGCCTATTTTGTGGATGAACAGCGGATA
Organism: uncultured Tangfeifania sp.; assembly: GCA_964436325.1. GTDB lineage: Bacteria > Bacteroidota > Bacteroidia > Bacteroidales > Prolixibacteraceae > Tangfeifania. The sequence continues at coordinate 3,427 of CAYTDH010000443.1, read as the reverse complement.
GGGCCTTATGCCATGTGGCACCATGAGCATTTTATTGAACCCATTGAGGGAGGAGTGCTGATGTCGGATATTGTTTCGTACAAGCCTCCATTTGGTTTTTTGGGAACGCTTGCTCATCCGCTGGTCATCAAAGGAAAGCTCAAGGAGATATTTGATTTCCGGCATAAAGCAGTTGAAGCTTTGTTCGGAAAGATTGAGGAAGCATGAATCCGGTTAGTCTTGTTTTCCCGCATCATTTTCTTGAGGTAAATTTCTGCCTTGAAAAATCGTCGGCTTGCCATGCTGGTGTGCACCCTTGATAAGATGGCTTCTGAAAAACAAAAGGCTCATTTGGAAAAGGGAGAGGCATTTTTGGAATGTTGGATGCTATAAAATTTCTATCTTTATCCGCAAACCGAAAAAGTATGGACTATGCCAAAAATTGACCGTATAGATGCATTGAATTACCACAAAAAAGACCGCCCGGGGAAAATAGAAGTGGTGCCTACCAAACCGCACAACACCCAGTATGATCTGTCGTTGGCCTATACACCCGGAGTAGCGCAGCCCTGCATTGAGATTGAAAAAGACCCCGACTGTGTTTACACTTACACGGCCAAAGGAAACCTGGTGGGGGTTATCAGCAATGGTACCGCCGTCCTCGGACTGGGGGATATTGGTCCGGAAGCCGGGAAGCCGGTGATGGAAGGAAAAGGATTGTTGTTTAAGATTTTTGCTGATGTGGATGTTTTCGACATCGAGGTGGATGAAAAAGACCCGGCAAAATTTATCGAAACGGTTAAATCGATTGCCCCTACTTTTGGGGGAATAAACCTTGAAGATATTAAGGCGCCTGAATGTTTTGAAATCGAAGAAGCGTTGAAAAAAGCGCTCCGCATTCCGGTTTTTCATGACGACCAGCATGGAACAGCCATTATTTCCGCAGCAGGACTGATGAATGCCCTCGAGCTGAACGGTAAATCCATCGCAAAAATAAGAGTGGTTGTTTGTGGAGCCGGCGCTGCTGCGGTTTCCTGTGCGCGCCTTTACATCAGTATGGGGGTTGATCCGGGGAATATTGTCATGTGCGACAGCAAAGGGGTGCTCAACCAGTCGCGTACCGATTTGAATCCCATAAAACAGGAATTTGTTACTTCCCGGAAAGTGAATACGCTGGAGGAAGCCATGGTGGATGCGGATGTCTTTCTGGGCCTTTCAACAGGAGGTCTTGTATCCAAAAAGATGGTTCAGTCGATGGCTGACGATCCCATTGTTTTTGCCATGGCCAATCCGAACCCTGAGATATCCTATGAAGATGCCATGGATGCCCGTGAGGACATCATTATGGCAACGGGAAGGAGCGACTATCCCAACCAGGTGAATAATGTCCTGGGGTTTCCTTTTATTTTTCGCGGGGCTTTGGATGTTCGTGCCACACACATCAACGAAGAGATGAAAATTGCCGCTGCCAAAGCGCTGGCAGGTCTGGCCAAAGAGGATGTGCCGGATATGGTTGCCCGCGCCTACAACAAGCAGAATATTGTTTTCGGCAGGGATTACATCATTCCCAAGCCCCTTGATCCGCGGCTGATTACAACTGTATCCACCGCGGTTGCAAAGGCTGCGATGGAGACCGGCGTGGCGCAAAAACCGGTAAAAAACTGGACCGCTTATAAAAATGAGCTCACCCAGCGAATGGGCATTAACAGCAAACTGGTAATGGCCATCCGGAATAAAGCCCGTCAAAGTCCCCGGCGTGTGGTTTTTGCCGAGGGGAACAATTTTAAAGTTTTGAAAGCCGCCCAGTTTGTCATTCATGAAGGAATAGCCCAGCCCATTCTTTTGGGGAACAAGGAGAAAATCAAATCGCTGATTAAAGAGAATCAGTTGCAGCTCGACCATGTGCCCATTATTGATCCTTTTCATTCCGTTCCCGACGATCGCAGGCATAAGCTGGCAGGCATTCTTTATGAAAAAAGGAAAAGGAAGGGTATGACCTACGACGAGGCCGTGGAAAAAACCTATAACCGCGATTATTATGGGGCCTTGATGGTGGAAACCGGCGAGGCAGATGCCTTCATCTCCGGGTTCTCGCGGAAGTATGCCGATACCATCCGGCCTGCTTTGCAGGTGATTGGTGTTAAGGAGGATTTCAATCACATTGCCGGAATGTATATTATGAATACCCGCTACGGTCCGGTTTTTTTGGCCGACACTACAGTAAATATGAATCCTTCTGCCCAAACGCTTGTGGACACCACCGTTTTAACAGCCAATGAAGTCAGGCGTTTCAATATTGAGCCCAGAATCGCTTTGCTTTCCTATTCCAACTTTGGTGCCTTCAAGGGGCATGGCAGTCCGGTAAGGGTGAAGGAGGCTGTGAAGCAATTGCATGACAAGCATCCCGATCTGATTGTGGACGGGGAGATGCAGGCCAATTATGCCCTCAACGGGAAATTGCGTTACAAAAGGTATCCTTTTAACAAGTTGAAAGATCATGATGCCAACACCCTTATTTTTCCCAACCTGAGTTCGGGGAATATTACCTATAAGGTGCTGCAGGCGTTGGGCACTGCAGAAGCCATCGGCCCTGTACTAATGGGAATGAAGAAACCGGTGCATATTTTACAGCGCGACAGTTCAGTGCGTGAAATCATCAATATGGTGGCCATTGCTGTGGTTGATGCCCAATCGGTTGCCGAGGATTAAGCCATAAAAAACCCTGAGGGAGATGGAGTACTCTCAGGGTTTTTTTATTTATTCATTTACAAACTCCAGCCATTTTGATAGCTGTGTTTGATCCACTCTTCACACATTTCCTGTGCATTCCATTCCACCGTTTTTTGGGCTGCTCTCTCCACTCTCCTGGTAATGATATCTTCTGAGAAAGGCAGAAGTTTGGTGGTCACCAGTTTTTCCCTGCGGGATATATTGGTGACTTCCATATTCTCATTATCCCAGAGCAGGGTTTTCTGGAGCGATTGCATTCTGACAGCCAGGTTGCCCATAACGACCATTTCGTTGAAAGGGCCGGCATATTCAAAACTGGAAGCAGGTTTACCGCCATTTTTGCAGCAATTCACAAAATGCATTTCATGGCGGCCGCCGCCGTTGGGGTCATCGGGAATTCGTTCCAGCTTGACTTTGGTTTCGGGAGTCACTTGTTGTCCGTTTTTATATACCTTCCAATCGCCGCCATAGCTTCTGGCTATAAGTGTCGCTTTTGAGCCGATGAACATAAAACCGCCGCCAGGGTCCATGGGTGCATCTACCGGCAGGTCGAACGGACGCGGCGGCATTAATCCACCATCGTACCAGGTCAATTTCACTTCGGGTAATGCACAGTAGGGCAGGTTTTTTCTTGCCGGGAACATGTAGGAAACCTGAGCTGCCACCGGAGCGCTTTCGGTATTTACCAGCGATGAGCTGGCCTGGAAAGCCTTCGGTG
>CAYTDH010000442.1:0-3991 GCA_964436325.1 uncultured Tangfeifania sp. | reverse complement strand
TCTCTTTGCTTGAAAATTCCAATAACTACCGGAAAAACGATATCTGGCTCACCGATGGAGATTACCTCAAGTTGAGGCGACTGGAAGTGTATTACAAGTTCTCAGATAGTATTTTAAGTAAACTCAACATGAAATCAGCCAAACTCTTCGTTCGGGGGATGAACCTCTTTTCCATCGACATGATCGATGTGCTCGACCCTGAGGAGATTGGTGTGACGTATCCCACGATGAGTTCATATCATTTAGGAATTAACCTTGGATTTTAAACGAAAGACATAAGCGATGAACAAAATAAAGAATTTAATCAAGTTATCATTTTTTGGACTGCTTATCCTCGTTACAGGAAGTTGTGATTTCCTGGAGTATGACGAAACGTCCTATAACCGGAAAGCAGACGTATTTGAAGATTTTGGACGTACCAAAAGCTTTCTTACAGCGATTTATGCCAAATTGCCCACCGATTTTAACAGCATCGACGGGGCCATGCGCTCTTCCGCCACCGATGAAGCTGAGCATGTGTGGGACCTTTCCAATGTTCAGAAAATGAACGACGGAAGCTGGAGTGCCATACAGCCCCTCGATAATGTATGGGGCGAAATGTACGATGGCATCCGGTCGGTGAACCTGTTTTTAGAAGAGATTCAGGGTCAGGAATTTGAAGATCAAAAATGGAATCAGGATTATCAGGAGATGATGGAACAGTTTCATATGTATCCTTATGAAGCGCGCTTCCTGAGAGCTTTCTTCTATTTTGAGCTCATTAAGCGGTACAAGGATGTTCCGTTAATTACCAGTGTTCTCACACCGGAAGAGGCACAGGAGGTTACACAACAGTCGTTTGACGACATTGTGGCCTTTATTGTTGACGAGTGTGATGCTGCTGCTGCGGAACTGCCCGATGACTTTGGCAGTTTCTCTTCGGCACAGGAAACCGGACGTGCCACCCGTGGTGCAGCTCTGGCATTAAAGGCCAGAACATTGCTTTATGCGGCCAGTCCTTTGCATAACCCTTCAGGTGATGTTGCCCGCTGGCAGGATGCCGCCAGTGCCGCCGAAGCGGTCATCACATCAGGGGTGTATTCACTGGAACCCAACTATGCCAATGTGGTGAATAACCTGACCAGTTCCGAATTGATTTTCGGACGCAGGCAGGGTGAATCCAATGATTTTGAACGGCGCAATTTCCCGGTAGGGTATGAAGGGGGGAATACAGGAACCTGTCCAACTCAAAACCTGGTCGATGCTTATGAAATGGCTGAAACAGGCCTGCCCATTACCGATGAGGCCTCGGGATACGATCCCATCTTTCCCTATTCAGGCAGGGACCCCCGTCTTATGGAGACGGTTATTGTGAATAACTCGAACTGGAAGGGGCAACCCGTGGAAATATTTTACGGCGGGGCCAATGGAAAACCCAGGGCCAATGCCACCAAAACAGGATATTACCTGAAAAAATATGTCATCGAGGCGGTTAACCTCGATCCTACCAATACCACCCGCCGGATTCATACCTGGGTGTTGTTCCGCATGGGAGAGGTGTTGCTGAATTATGCCGAAGCGATGAATGAAGCTTATGGCCCCGAAGATGCCGCAGGCCATGAAATGACTGCCCTTGCTGCTGTTAATATGGTCCGGGAGCGCGCAGGGATGCCGGCATTCCCTACAGGCCTGAGCAAAGATGCGTTCCGTGAAAAACTCCGGAATGAGCGTCGTGTGGAACTGGCCTTCGAAGACCACCGCTTTTGGGACGTGCGCCGCTGGAAGATTGGAAGCGAAACCACAACCATTTATGCCATGAATGTCGGCAGGAATCCTTATGGCGGATTTGCCTACGAGAAAGTTCTGCTGGAAAACCGCGTTTTTGAGGATTATATGAATCTCTATCCTATCCCTCAGGCGGAGATCTATAAAAATTCCAATCTTGAACAAAATCCCGAATGGTAAAAAATGAAGATTATGAATAAAATAATTGGAATCTTGTTTGTTTTTACGGCCTTTTTCTGGTCGTGTGAAGATAAATTTTTGGAAGGTGAATTCCGTTTTTATGATATGGAAGAGCCCGAGAGCAACAATCTGCCAGAAATTCCCGAAATCGGGAAAAAAGGATTTGGTAAGACCATCCGTGGATCGAACTGGTCGTTTATGGTTTCGGACCTTAAGGTGCACTGGCACTATTCCTGGGGAAGCACCCTTTCGGAATATGAACCCGTGAATGTTGACTTTGTCCCTATGATATGGGGGTATAATGGCATCGATCAGGAAAAGGTGGCTGAATTGAAAACCCTCAAAGACGAAGGAAAACTAAGGTACCTGCTCGGTTTTAACGAACCCGACAAAACGGACCAGGCCAATATGACCGTAGCCCAGGCCATTGAAAAATGGCCCCTGCTCGAAGAGGTGGGTGTGCCGCTGGGAAGTCCGGCTCCGGCCAATCCTACCGGAGACTGGCTTCAGGAATTCATGCAACGGGCAGAGAATGAGGGGCTCAGAGTAGATTTTGTTTGTGTGCACTGGTATGGTGGAATCAATGCCCAGGCGTTTTTGAACAGACTTCAGGAAATTTATGACCTGTATAATAAGCCCATATGGATTACCGAGTTTGCCCCTGCCGACTGGGATGCCACTACGCCTGCCGAAAACAGACACAGTACCGCCGAAGTGCTTAATTTCATGGAGACGGTGCTGCCCGAGCTGGAAGAACTTTCCTATGTTGATCGCTATGCCTGGTTCTCATTCAGTCAGAACAGTGCTGCCGGAACATCTTCCGCATTATTCGATGCCGCCGGGAATCTGACCGAACTGGGTGCCTACTATGCCAATTTTGAACCCAATATTTACATTGGACAAGGGCAAGAGACTTATTATGGGCCTGTCATTGCCTTTGAAGAGGACTTTGAAACCGGAAATTTAAATGGCTGGGAAAATCATGCAGCAAATGGCATGGTACAAGGTGCCGGAGATATGAACGATCCATCTCATCTTATCGATGGTGATTACTCCTACTTTAAAAACTGGGGGAGTGGCGATATGATATCCCGTGTTATTGAACTTGAGGCAGGGGTGGAATATACATTTTCATTCGAAACATTTATGGCCTGGGACTGGATTTACATTAATGCTTATGTGTACGATGCATCCAATGATGAGCTTCTGGCAGAAACAAACGTTCATTTAATGGATCCGAATACCGGTTCCGTTGATTTTACTGCACCCGAAGGTGGCTCAGTGAAGATTTTATTCAACAAATGGGCCGATTCTCCCGGAAGAGTGGGGATCGATAACATTAAGATTGTGGAAAAGGACTATGCTCTTAAGGAGGATTTTGAAACCGGAGATTTTGGCGACTGGGAGGTGCATGGAGACAATGTTTTGATTCAAGGCGCTGAAGATATGAACGATCCGTCTCAACTTATTGATGGCAAATACTCCTGCTATAAAAACTGGGGCAATGGTGATATGATATCCCGGGTCGTTGACCTTGAACCGGGAGTGGAGTACAGGTTGTCTTTCGATTACTTCATGGCCTGGGATTGGATCTACATTAATACGTTTATTTACAATGCCACCAATAATGACCTTATTGCAGATACAGAGGTTCATATGAAAGAGCCGGGTTCCAATTTCGTTGATTTTACAGCACCGGAAAGTGGCTCAGTGAAAATTTTATTCAACAAAACCGCTGATTCTCCCGGAAGAGTCGGGCTCGATAACATTGTGATAGAAAAAGTGCAATGACAGAACGGAAATTGGAATAGTTCTTACATTACATAGGTTTAGTTAGTTTGATTAATTGTTGACAGAAGGGACCGCTCTATGCTCAATCGGGCGGTTCCCTTTTTCAATAACTTAACCGGAATTTGTTGAAGTTTAACAGGAAATATTACATGCGGATGGGACTGTCATTTCGAGTTCCTACCCAAAATTTTTTTGGGCATGATGAGAGAATGACAGATCTTAGTTTTCCCGGTTATCTCAACGAAGGAGAGATCTG
>CAYTDH010000441.1:1023-4005 GCA_964436325.1 uncultured Tangfeifania sp. | reverse complement strand
GGAAATACCGGTTTGATGATTTCTGAAGTTGTCAATGGCGGATACATGGAAAGAGAGATTGAACTGGCCAAAGAAAGCGGCATGGGCATCATCGCCATGAAAGCCGCAATGGCTGTGGAGACTCAGCACAAAGCACTGTAACCTATACCCGAATGGCGAATTCAGAAAGTAGAACGGATTGTTCCCGGCGATATGAAACCTCCTGTAAAAGCCTATTTGTGGGCGTTGCAAAATCCAAACATATCAGCCGTAATTTCCAATCTCTGGGATGAACAACATGTAAATGAAAACCTTTCGGTAGCCGGAAAAAAAGTGGAGTGGCAACCGGGGTAAATTATCGGTTGTTTCAGACAGTTTCTTATGCTTTAAACAGCGCATCCATAGTCAGACTGTTTTGTACCAGTGCGGAATAACTGTTGGCTTTCAGTCCATAAGTTGTGATCATGGTCAGTAAAACCGATTTTCTTGTGCCTGTTTCCTGTTTAAACACCGATATTCTGTTTCGCAGTACTTCTGCATATTTTTTAGCGATGGTAAATTTATTTAGGGAAAACTTCATTTCGCATAAATTAATGATCTGATCACGACGGTCAATAACCAAATCAACCTGTGCCCCATTTTCCTTTGACTTACTGCGCCATGAAGAAACTGCCGTTTGCACACCTGATATTCCCAGCGCCTGTTTTATTTGAGGAAGATGGTACAAACAAACTTGTTCGAAGGCATAGCCGCTCCATGTGTGGTAAACGGGACTATCCAAAAAGGTTAGCCAGTTGGGTATATCCATCGGATTAGTATTTTTAATAAACCTGAGGTAAAAGAGCGAATAAAAATCGACCAACTGATAAAGACTGTTGCGAAGTTTTTTCCCAAAAGGTGAATATTTCCGTATAAATCCGCTTTCTTCCAGTTCGTTTATCACCCTTGTAGTACTGCCTGCGTTGGGGAGGCCTGTCAAATCAATAATCTCATCGCGGGTTAATCCCTTCGCTTTATTCGCCAGTGCATTTATTATTACCTCATGGTTCTGGTAATTATTGAATAGCGACCTGAACAGATTTGGAAATTCATCATACAGAAGCCCGTTTTCTGTAAAACATACATCATTAATATTCTGAAAAGCACTTTTACCGGATGTAACTCCATTCCAATAGAATGGAATACCTCCAAAAACCATATAAAGCTGAAGGATTTGATACTTGTCGAGCACTGAATTTTTTGGTTGCAATAACATTTCACATTCCCGCAAAGTAAAAGGAACAATTTTCATTTTTTTTGTTATCCGGTTATGAAGCCCTCCCTTATTATTGATCAATTTATTTATCATCCAGGAGGCAGCAGAACCGCATACTACCAAAATGATGTCGTCCCGTGCGGAGGCCCAGCTATTCCAAAAATGTTCCAGCGCCGGAATAAAACCTGAACCATGCGTGTCAAACCAGGGCAATTCATCGAAAAACAATACTTTACGAGGAACTTTCAGGCTTTCAAGGTAACCGGTCAATTGCTGAAATGCAGTGAACCAATTGTCGGCAGGTGTGTTGGAAACCGCAGGATAAACATTTTGCAAAGCGATATGGAAATTGGTCAGTTGCTGCGATAATTTAACATTGGCCAACGCTGTAACATGGAATGTAAACTGGTTTTTAAATGCCGACCTTACCAAAAATGTTTTTCCAACCCTCCTGCGTCCGTAAACAGCAATAAATTCAGATTTTTTAGAAGTAAATAGCGATTTTAAAATTTTCAGCTCTTTTTCACGTCCAACGAATTTCTCCATGTTTAATATTATTCGAAATTGGCTTTAAATATAAATAAAAACATACTTGTAGCCAAATACTAAATCAATTTTGGCTATAAATATAAATAAAAATGTATTTAAAGCCAATAATGATTTCCTTGTACCTGTTTCCTGTTTAAACACCGATACTTCATTTCGCATGTACCAATTTAACAAATTGCCACAGATTCACAGAATCAGCCAATTGAATCTTCCTAATCTGTGAATCTGTGGCAAAATTTACCTTTTACAAAATTAGCAGCCATTTTCATCCAGGGATGACTTCATTCCTTGTTTTATACTCAAAAAGAAAGCACATTTTTATTCTATACACAAAACAATTTAGAGAAATCGGCATATTTACACCGGCGGTTTAACCCGGTGTGGTTAACTATCCTGCCGTCTTTTGCAGCTTTAGCATTTAATTCTTTGTAAAAGACGAGGTAAAAGCCCGCAACGTCTCCGACATCGCCTTCTGAATGGTGGACGACGACTATGACGGCAGCAATTTCGTGGTGAAACAGGTGTTCTTTTGCGGCGGCGACAAAAAGGAGTTTGACAAATGGCGCAAAGGCCTCGAAAACATTGCCAAACAATCCACCCGCCGCAAAGCCGAAAAAACACTCAAAATCGAAATCGACGACGAAGCTTTCGACCGGCTATACGGATTCCGCTCCCACCCCATCGAAATCAAACACCCCAACCAGAAAATCGCCGTACGGGTAGTCAGCCAGTTTGGAGAAGAGAGCACGAAGGTGGTGGGGGTAAAAAGTTGATAGTGAACCGTCATGCTCTCACTCGAAGTGAGGGTATGACTTACCTGATAAACCTTATCCCAACTCCCAAGCCTTAGTAAAACCAACAGCTACCATACCCCCCAAACCTTATTACCTTATTCAGTCCCCTTGGAACAATAAGGTTAATAAGGTCGGTTTTCAGGCGGTGGTATTATTCTACTGAGGTTGAAAACAGGGAATAAGGTTTTTGAGGAAGCAAAAGATTTTTTTGCACGGGGAAAATCCGGTAATTATAAAACTGGAATTAATTGAAGAATTTGCGATTGACCACGGTGTTAACCTGTAGAATAAAATTCAGAAAAACCTTATCCCAATTCCCAAACCTTAGTAAAACCAACTGCTACCATGCACCCCAAACCTTATTACCTTATTCAGTCCCCTTGGAACAATAAGGTTAATAAGGTC
>CAYTDH010000441.1:0-923 GCA_964436325.1 uncultured Tangfeifania sp. | reverse complement strand
ATTTTTTTGCACGGGGAAAATCCGGTAATTATAAAACTGGAATTAATTGAAGAATATGCGATTGAGCAAGTTGTTAAACCGGTTGAATAAAAGAATCTTGAAGATTTCGGGGATTATTCCTTATGTTAATTCAGTAATCATTTATCTTCACGAAATAGCAGCATAAACCCCAGCAATAACCCCACTGAAAATAATGTGGTAATTCCCCATATCGCATCCCAGTTGTAACCGGCTTCAGTTAGATAATGGTCAATTAAACGGGCACACAAAAAGTTGCCCACCAGCAGTCCGGCGCCAAAAGTAACCAGAAAGATAAATCCCTGGGCTTGTGATTTTAAATGGGCAGGGGCTTTTTTGTCGATATAAATCTGGCCGCCTACATAGAAAAACCCGAAAATAAGTCCGTGAATTAAAATCCCGATGTAGTACATCCAGGGCTGTGTAACCATGCCGCCAACATAAAAAGAGAGGTAGCGAATGGATAATGCAACCAGCCCGAGTACCATTGTCTTTCGTAATCCGAACTTTTTAATTGACAGCGGCACCAATAATAAAAATCCCATTTCGGCCAGCACTCCCCAGTTGATGGTAATGGAAATATATTTGATGTTGATATTTAGCAAAAACTCAGAAAAATAGGAGTAGTACATGGCAAATGGAATCATGGAGAGAAACGAAAAGATGATAAAGGCGCTAAAATTCCGGTCTTTCATCAGTTGAAGGGTTCCCAATCCAAAAGCCTCAGCAAGTGTGGCTTTTTTTCCCTTTGCCAGTGGCGGCGTATCGGGCAGCGACATGTTTAGAAATACTGCCACAAAACTCACCCCGGCTCCGCAGTAAAACGGGATATGTGTCCCGTCGAAGTCGATGTTAAACAATTTTATGAAGATTAAACTGAATATCCCTGATGCTACCCATCCGAT
>CAYTDH010000440.1:0-4033 GCA_964436325.1 uncultured Tangfeifania sp. | reverse complement strand
CCTTTACGTTGGCCAGCACAAAATTGGTAACCTCATCAATTGCAGTTATCAAATGCATATTCCATAGTTAAACTTTTATCATTTTGTCTTAGAATATAACTGGGATGATAAAAGAAGTATGTTTTTACATCTGGTTCAAATGTTTTTACTGTACCATTAATTTCCTTCATTTTAAATTTTCTCTTTAGAATTAAATTAGCTGCTAATTCACCAAAGTGAAGGATGTTTTTAGGTTGAATAAGTTTTATTTCATCAATTATAAAATGTCTACAATTGATAATTTCTGACTTCTTAGGCTTTATGTTTTTCTCATTTACATGTGGCCAACATTTGACAACATCGGTGATGTAAAATTCCTTCTCCAAATTCTTTCCAAATATGGATATGCAGTCTCTAAGCAAACTGCCGCTTTCACCTGACCAGTATCTATCGATATCAATACTTTTTCCTGCAGGAGCTTCAGAAATAATCATATTCTTAGAATATATATTGACATGAGATCGATATGAAAATTTTCTATAATCTAATATGCTATCACATTGAGAACATTTAGCAATTTTTTTTATGAAGTTTTTCAAATTCAGTTATTAGAAGCTTATTTAGATATTTAAAATACTATTTCATGGTCCAAATTTGTTTTGCAATCTCAAGGTATAAGTTTTGACGTTCATCAATATCTGCTTTTTTAAATTCCGGGTGCGATTTAAATGGTAATCCTAATCTTGAATACATTGAAATAAAATTCGGATTGTTTTCATACGCCTTTGGACATAACGATTTCACCAGTAAGTTTTCTTTGATGTAATGCCCGATTTTTTCACTATATGGTTTTGAACCATAAGACTGGTTTGTACCACGAGGCAATAACACTAGTCCCCCTAAGCGATTGCGGTAATTATGAAATTCATGTTCATGGTCAAATTCATCTTTATGTTCTTCAAATTTGTCAGCCCAGATATGTTCCACTTCAAAAGGTTTTCCTCCCGGATTATGGAAAAACACCTCAAAATTTGAATTTGTTCCTGAACTTGTTTCAATAAAAGCTGAAATTCTTGATAACATAAATTTTATAAAATACTTGTTTTGACCATGTAACCTAAAATCAGTTATTCCTTCCAGTTTTTCCGGCATTTCGGCAAGTTTTACTTTAAGAATTATTTCCAGCTCCTCAAAAGATTTATTCCGGATTTCTTTGACTAGGGAGTACATGGTATACCTAATTGAACTGGAAGCAAATTTTTTGAAATTTACTGCTCTTCTGACCACAAAGTTTTCAATATATTCAGCCACGAGGTTCATTTTTTTGTTGATCAACTTGCCCGAATCTTCTGTGCTAAGCGATGCAAGCAGCAAGGGATAACTTAACGAAGTGGCAATCCCCCATTTCTTGATGTAATAAATGTGTTCCAACCCCGGAGTTAAAGTTTTTTCCGCATCTAAAATTTTAAGGTATGCCTGATGAAAGAATTTAAAGTTGGTATTCAATATGATTTCGAAATCGGTAGAAAGGTCTGGATTGATTTTCATTACTTCCAGATTATCACGAAACCAACTGTGAAAACGGGTGCCAATTTTTTCAAAATCCTCATTTTTTGAACCGGCTTTTCCTGGACGAATTGTTTCAGCGTATTGTGCCCTAAGCCATGCCTGTATAAACCGCTGGTCCTCGGTTTTGTCGTATTCATGTAATTTTTGAATGGTTTGCTGCCAGAATTCGTTAGCTTTCTTCCGCTTTTTCAGGTCGTCGAATTTGGAGAGAACAAATCCTTTGAGCATTTCAGTGGGCGTGAGATTTAGCCCCCGGTCATTCATGGTTTCGAATATGGTATAGGCATTTTCGTCGGAATAGGCAATTATTTCAACCAGCACTACCCGGTATTTAAGCCAATCGAGAAAATAGGGAAGCACACCGTTTTTTAACTCATCGGGGAAAGATTTTTCGATGTCCTGGTAGCGGTTGGCCATGTTTGTTGTTGATTCGTCGTCGTCTTCCTTTATGGCATATTCGCCATTTTTAAAAAGTTGTTCCAGGCAGTTGATACGTTCATCTACCTGAATATTAAACGATTTTCGACCAAACTTCTCTGAAAAAATAAAGCTTGCGATTTCCTCAGTATAACCTAATTCCTTTTGCAGGTTATTCAGAAATATCAGAAGTAAAGTTAACGATGTTAACCTTTGCTGACCATCTATGATGCTCCGGTTTCCTTCTTTTTCGCTAACCACAAACGGTCCCAGGTAATAAACATTGTATTTTTCCACTTGGGTACGTTGGTGCTCTTCTTTGTACTCCATGAGAAATGTTGATGTTAAATCGGAAACAAGTTGTTCTATATGTTTTTCCTCCCAGTTGTATTCGCGCTGGAAATAATCGACCGTATATTTTTTGTTGTTCAACACATCGCTGATGGAGCGGTCGTGGGCTTCAATTTTATTAGTTAGTTGACTCATTTTAAAATTAATATTTTATTCTTTGTGTTAGTTTACTATCAATTTCAGAAAACTGTATCTGGTATTTATCTATTAATTTTTTAAGGTATTCTCTGTTTAATAATTCAATTTTATTTTGTTTAGCCATTTCAACTGCATTTTTATTAAAAAAATTATTAGTTATGACCTGAGGTATAAAATCGCAATTGTGCCTTTTTTTATACTCTGGCAATGCATAGTTAATTTCCTGACCAGAGCTTATACCTAAACTTGAAGTGCTTTGTTTAACCTGAACAAGACAGTTGCCTTTATCACAGAAAAGAAGAATGTCTGCACCTTTATCATTGGAAATTGGGGTTAAGTAAGAATCACCATTGTGTTCTTTTTCGAGCAAAATTGCCACTGCAGCTTCAAAAGCATCTGGTTTGAGTTTATCCAAATCGTCAATAGTTGAAATGGTCGAAACTATTACAGATGAAGAAGATTCAATGCTCATTGAACCTATAAATTCTTCTTGTGTGATTTCAATCTGTTTTGTTGGAAATAATGTATTTGAAGCTAAGGATGATTTTCTGTTTAATAGTTCATCGAGAATTATATCAAAAGTTTTTATTTCGTCGTTTGGCGAAACAGCTAATGGATAATATACTTTAACTGGTTCTTGCTGACCAATACGGTAAGCCCGGTCAGTAGCTTGTTGTTCTTTTGCAGGGTTCCAATGTCTGGTGTAATGAATTACATGGTTTGCTTCTGTTATATTCAAACCAAATCCCGCTGCAATGGGTGACATTATTATAACATTAAAACCGTAAACGGCCTGAAATTTGTCAATTTCCTGTTGCCTTGAAAGTTTTGATTTGTCTATTTTAGCTTTGCTTGTTGGAGTTTGACCGTTAATTATTGAAGGTGTGATTGAAAAAGTCTCGGAAATTATACGACGCAGTACACGCTGCATAGACTTATTTTCAGTAAATACAATTGCTTTCTCCTCTTTGGTATTAACCTCTTCCAGAATGGAAATTACTTTTAAAAGTTTCGCAGAAGTATTTTTAAGTAGGTTCGCAGAAATATTTTCTATTTGATAATGTTTTAAATATGGGTGGTCGGATATACTTCTAAGATTAAAAATGCCCTGTAAGACGGGGTTTATAGAACTTTCTGAATTTTTTAGATTCTCTATCGACGCTAATTCCCTTAGATATGAATCATATTGTTCGGGAGGCATTTTTTCTTTTAATTTGACGTAATCGATTGCCGGTAAATCTTTGGCAACATCGGTTTTCATCCTCCTTAGCAGTGTATCACCAATTTCTTTTCTTAATTTACCCGTTAATTCTTTAATGTCAGTTGTTTTTTGTTTTAGTGGTCGTTGGTAGTTTTTTGAAAATGATTTCGCATTTTCAAGTAAGCCTGGACTACAAAAGTCGATTATGCACCACAAATCGAGTAAAGAGTTTTCCACGGGTGTACCAGTCATTGCAATTTTGAAATCGGCTTTTAGGGCTTTAGCCGCATTGGTTACAAAGGTGCCAGGTGTTTTTATTTTTTGAGCTTCGTCGAGCACCAAAATACCCCAGTCAATTAACCCCATTGGAATTTGTTG
>CAYTDH010000439.1:0-4051 GCA_964436325.1 uncultured Tangfeifania sp. | reverse complement strand
GTTTAAAAAAAAGGTTTCAGCGAAAAAAGCAAAAAAAAATAATTTAAACAAGTACCTTGCTGTATTTAGAGTTATTCTAAAATGGTTTGAGTGCTGGTTTAGAGGATGATTATTTTAAGACCACCATTTTCCCTTCATTTTATTAATTTTGCCTAAGGATTTGTGACTGGATGGTGATCTGCAAAAACAAGCAGGAGATTCATTCTTTTCAAACAGGAACTCATCATTTGAAGAAATATGTTATGGTTTGTAACCTGAAAGATGCCGGTGGAAATTCCGGAGACCCCGGAGGAATTTTTGAATACAGCCATCTGGGGAAAAAAGAGAGGATGGTTGGTTTTTTTATCCCCAGGAGACTGTTCATGAAAATGATGCCATTAACCGAAAAGAAAAAAAATATGAGACCACTTTTATTTATCCTTTTCATTGCTCTTATGTTTTTGGGGGCCGGATGTGCAGAGAAAGAGCCAGTTTCTACCCCTCCCAATATTGTTTTTATTCTGGCCGATGATATGGGATATTCCCAGGTGGGTGTTTACGGTACCGATTACTACCCTACACCCAATATTGATAAACTGGCCACGGAGGGAATGCGTTTTACCAATGCCTATGCTGCATGCCCGGTATGTTCACCCACAAGGGCCAGCATCATGACGGGCAAATACCCCGCAAGGTTGCACCTGACCGACTTTATTGCGGGGAATAACAGGGATACCTATCCGCTTAGCCAGCCCGAATGGCAAAAGTATTTACCCCTGGAAGAGGAAACAATTGCCGAACAATTGAAAAAGAGAGGTTACCAGACAGCCATGTTTGGCAAATGGCATTTAAGCCAGGCCAAAATGCCTCCGGAAAGTCTGCCCTACAATCCGGACAAGCAAGGGTTCGATGAGTCTTTTGTGACCTATAAACCTTCGGGGAACATGGCCCAGCCCTGGCAGGGTGCCGAAGATGATGCTCACAATGTGGATACCATTACCAACCTGGCCCTCGATTTCATGGAGCGGAACCGGGATAACCCCTTTTTCCTTTATGTTTCCCACAATACCATTCACGATCCCCTGAAGGAGCGGGCAGAAACCATTGCCCAATATGAAAATATGGATGCCTCAGAAGAGCCAGAGAACCATCCGGTAATTGCAGCCATGATTGAGCGGCTCGACCAAAGCTGCGGGAGGATATTTCAAAAAGTGAATGATCTGGGGCTTAAAGACAATACCATTGTCATTTTCTTTGCCGATAACGGCGGAAAGGAGGCCTATGCTGCCCAGACGCCCTTCAGGGCAGGAAAGGGCTGGCTTTATGAAGGGGGAATCAGGGAACCGCTCATTGTCAGGTGGGAAGATGTAACGGAACCGGGCTCGGTTTCAGATGCACTGGTCAGCTCCATTGATTTTTACCCTACCTTCCTTGATATGGCAGGGGGTGATCAGGTGGCAGCTTCCGGCGTGGATGGGAAAAGCATTGTTCCGGCCCTGAAAAACATGGAAGCAGATATTCATGAATCGCTTTTCTGGCATTATCCCCATTACCACCGCGGGTCGGGTATGGTTCCTGCCGGTGCGGTAAGAAAAGGACAATGGAAACTCATTGAGTGGTACGAGGAAAGCTTATTGGGAGAACGAGAGAACGCATTTGAACTTTTTAACCTGGAAAAAGATCCGGGAGAGACCCATAATCTGGCTGCCAGTCGTCCGGAAAAAACCGAAAAGCTTGCCCAAGAGCTCGAGGAATGGCGAAAAGAAGTTGATGCCCAGATGCCCGTTCCCAATGAGGAACCAGGGAAGGAATAGGTAGGAGAAGCATTCTTTGACACCGCCGGAACGCAGTCAAAATAGTGGAGAACAGACGAAAAATTCGGTTACTTTTTTTTGGTAAAGTAAAATAGATTATCTTACGGAAGTAATATTTAAAAACTAGAAATAAAGAAACCAAAACTATGGCCAAGTTCAAATTGTCTTTGATGATGCTTCTCCAGTATATGATGTATGCTGTTTGGTGGGTCCCTTTGGCAGCTTACCTTACCAACCTTGAAGTGGGGAGCACCCAAAAAGCGCTAATTCTTAGTTCGATGGCCATCGGCTGTATGGCATCCCCACTGGTGGGTATGCTCGCCGACCGGTTTTGGCCTGCGCAGAAAGTACTAGCCGGTTTGAATTTTGTTCATTCACTCATGCTGCTCTGGGCCGCAACCACCAGCAATCCCGATGTACTTTTCATTTGCTTGCTGCTGGCTATGCTGGCCTACATGCCTTCGTGGAGCCTGACCTCTGCCATTGCCATGGTTCATCTGCCTTCAGAAGATTTCCCCAAAGTAAGGGTGTTCGGGTCCATTGGCTGGGTGGCTTCAGGTATTTTCAGTATTATCTTTATCCGTTTTTTAAATATTGACTTCGACGGTACCAATATTCCTTTCTATTGCGGGGCAGGGGTCAGTTTCGTAGCAGCAATGACCAATCTTGCTTTGCCCAGTACTCCACCGCTGGCCAAAGGAGAAAAGGCCACGCTTATCGATGCCTTCGGCCTGGGGTCGCTCCAGCTCATGAAAGACCGCAATTTTGCTTTGTTTATTCTTTTTTCCTTTTTGTCGATGATCCCCTTTGCCATGTATTATTCTTATTTTTCAGAGTTTTTGCTTAACATCAACACCAAATACATTTCGGTGACCATTAACTGGGGGGTACTTGCTGAGATGGGATTTTTGCTGCTGGTACCTTTGGCCATCCGGAAATTTGGTCTCCGGAAAACCATGATTCTTGGATTGGTGGCGCTGACGATCCGTTACCTCTCCTTTTATGCCGGCGGGGTAATTACCCAGCCCTGGATGTATTATATTGGTATTCTGATACATGGGTTAATCTTTGGCTTTTTCTACGTGGGAGGGCAGATTTATATCGACAAAAAAGCTCCCCGCCAGCTCAAATCGCAGGCTCAGGGTTTCATTTTTTTAGTTACATTTGGGTTGGGTTTGTTGGTTGGAAATTTCCTGTGCGCCAAGCTTATCGATTTTTATAAATCAGCTGCAGGCTATAATTGGAACGCCATATGGGGAATCACGACTCTTATTTCATTGTTATTATTGATGGGTTTCATGGTGTTCTTCAAAAAAGAGAAAGATTTCGTAAAAAATATTGCATGATAAAAAAGATTTCGCTGTTATTCCTCCTGGTTTTTATACTGGGTCTTGCCTCTTGTACCCAAAAAGGGAAATATGTTGCCACTTTTGATAATACCCATGACCGTATCTGGGTAGGAAAGGATTTTTGGTCTATTCCTTTGGAGGATTGGAAAGTAGAAAACGGGAGGTTACACTGCACAGGAACGGTTCCCAATTCAAGAGTCAATCTGCTGACTCATGTTTTATCGCCCGAAGCAGGCAATTTTGAGTTTTCAGCCAGTGTAGATCTTGCTGAAAAAGGGGATGTTCCCGGTTCTGCAGGTTTTCTTATTGGTGTGCACGATGAAGAAGATCCCGATATTCGGGCTGCCTGTTATCATGGCGAAGGGATAAAGGCTGGTGTGAGTATGAACGGGTTTGCTTTTTTAAATGAAGAAAGGGTGAAATTGTCTGAGGGATTTGATTTCAGCACCTTCCGGATTTTAGTTCAGGGGAATAACAATCGCTTAACGATGGAAGTCAAAGATGAAGACGGGGCTGAAATTGCTGAACTTACCTGCCCTGTTGAAGGAGTCAGGGGATTGGTTGCCGTTGCCAATAATCTTCGATTAGGGGAAGGGGAAAAACCCGGAGATGCCCGTTTTATTTTCGATGACCTGTCTTTTAGCGGGTCAAAAGTTATACATAAGCCTGAATTACCTGTATGGAGACCTCGATTCCGGAGGATGGCCTAAATCGGGCCGAGACAAGGCTATCCGGTTAATGCGCCAGGTGGCAGCATTTCACATCAATGGCGACCAGCATCTTCCATCGCTGGTGCAATACGGGCTGGACGATTTTCGTGATGCCGGCTGGAGTTATTGTACTCCAGCTATTGCTGTGATGTATCTTCGCTGGTTTCTTCCCGATGAAATGGGTATTCCTGTGGTTGAC
>CAYTDH010000438.1:0-4053 GCA_964436325.1 uncultured Tangfeifania sp. | reverse complement strand
TTGAAAACGTAACCAACCATGATGTTAAAGCAGTGGAGTATTTTTTAAAGGAAGTTTTTGAAATAAACGGACTGGGGCGATACAAAGAATTCATTCATTTTGGCCTTACCTCACAGGATGCCAACAACACAGCCCTTCCAAAATCGATTCACGATGCACTGGATAACGAATATTACCCTTTGATAAACCAGTTGATCGGCAGGCTTGATGAACTTGCAACGCAATGGAAAGATGTCCCCATGTTGGCCAAAACTCACGGGCAACCTGCTTCCCCGACCAAATTGGGAAAAGAGCTTCGTGTTTTCATTGAACGCCTCCAGGTTCAACTGGATCAGTTAAAAGCCCTTCCATGTCATGCCAAATTCGGAGGAGCCACCGGCAACTTCAATGCTCATTATGTGGCCTATCCCGAAGTCGACTGGCAACAATTTGCCAACACATTCTGCCGGAATAAGCTGGGTTTGGAGCGATCGCAATACACCACTCAAATTGCCCATTATGACAATTACAGTGCGGTTTTTGACGCCCTTAAACGCATCAATACTATTGTACTCGACCTCGACCGCGATATATGGAGTTACATTTCAATGAATTACTTCAAACAAAGAATAAAAAAGGGCGAAGTGGGGTCTTCTACCATGCCCCATAAGGTAAATCCCATCGATTTTGAAAATTCAGAAGGGAATATCGGGATTGCGAATGCCGGATTTGAGCAACTTTCATCCAAACTTCCGGTTTCAAGACTGCAGCGGGATCTGACCGATTCTACAGTCACCCGTTTCATTGGGGTACCCTTTGGCCATACCCTTATTGCACTGAAATCCACCCTCAAAGGGCTGAACAAACTCCTGTTGAATGATGAGGCCATTCAAAAAGATTTAGAGGAAAACCAGGCTGTGGTTGCAGAAGCCATCCAAACAATCTTACGCCGTGAATTTTTTCCAAATCCCTATGAAGCGCTAAAAGAATTAACCCGGAAAAATGAAGTCATCAACCAAAAGGCTATTTATCGCTTCATCGATAGCCTGGAAGTGGATGAAAAAATAAAAAATGAGTTAAAACAAATTACACCGCAAAATTACACAGGCATATTTTAAATGAAAGATTTTCTGCAACTGCTTCGGCGCTTTATTCCTCCTTATAAATGGCAACTCGGTTGGAACATTGTTTTTAATTTTCTGAGTGCTGTTTTTGGTGCTTTTTCTTTTTTGCTGCTGATTCCTTCGCTTCAGATTTTGTTCGGAACACAGGATTTGATCAAAACCAAACCTGAGCTAACCTTCAGCGTATCTTCTGTTACAGACTATGCCGATTACCTGATCAGCCAGGCAATCATCCGCTACAGTCATGAACAGGCCCTCATTTTCATCGGCCTCTTCATTATCATTACTGTTTTTTTGAAGGTGGGCTTTTATTACCTGGCCAATTACATGATCGTCTTGATACGCAATGGCGTCGTCCGCGATGTCCGTTCGCTGATCTACCAAAAAATTTTGAGGCTGCAACTGGGCTTTTTCTCCGATGAGCGCAAAGGGGATATCATGGCCCGTTTAACCGGAGACGTTACAGAAGTGGAAAATTCCGTTATGAACTCCCTGGACATGATGATTAAAAATCCTATTCTCATTATTGTATCCCTGATTGTGATGATTTACATGAGCTGGAGCCTGACATTATTTGTCCTCGTTATGTTCCCGATTGCAGGATACCTCATCGGAAGAATTGGAAAAAGCCTCAAAAAAGAGAGCCGAAAGGGACAAAAAAAGATGGGGGAAATCCTGTCCGTGATTGAAGAAGATCTCTCCGGATTGCGCATCATAAAAGCCTTTAATGCCGAAAAAAGAGCCACTCAACGATTCGAATCTGAAAACTCCAGTTATTTCAACACCATGAATCAGTTGATGTGGCGAAGATTTCTGGCACATCCTGTAAGCGAATTTCTGGGGACAACCGTCATCATCATTGTTTTATGGTATGGTGGAAAGTTAATCCTCAATGAAGAAAGCTCCCTCGGTGCTGCTTCGTTTATCGGCTACCTGGTCTTTTTTTACAACATCATCAACCCTGCAAAGGCTTTTAGTACGGCTCTTTACAGTGTTGAAAAGGGACTGGCCTCCATGGAACGGATCGATAAAATCATCGATACTCCGGAAGAGATAAAAGAAAAAGCCAATGCCATTCCCATCCAGAATTTTCATTCCAAAATCAGCTACGAAAATATATCGTTCTCCTACAACTCAACCCCGGTGTTAACCAATGTCTCTTTAACCATTGAAAAAGGACAAACCGTTGCCCTGGTGGGACAGTCAGGAAGCGGAAAAACAACCCTGGTCGATCTGCTTCCCCGTTTCTGGGATGTAACCAAGGGGCGAATCACCATCGACGGAAAAGACCTGCAAAACCTGAGAATCGAAGACCTCCGGAATCTCATCGGATATGTCAACCAGGAACCCATCCTTTTCAATGGTTCCTTTTTCAATAACATTGCATTTGGAATGGATAAAGCAACTGAAGCAGAGGTCGTCAACGCAGCCAAAATTGCCAATGCACACGAGTTTATTATGGAAAGTGAAAAAGGCTACCAGACAAATATCGGAGACCGGGGCGATAAGTTATCAGGAGGACAAAAACAACGCATCTCCATTGCCCGGGCTGTATTAAAAAATCCGCCGGTACTTATCCTTGATGAAGCCACTTCTTCTCTGGATACTGAATCGGAAAGACTCGTGCAAGATGCCCTTGAGAACCTGATGAAAAACCGCACATCGCTGGTAATTGCCCACCGTCTTTCCACCATCAAACATGCCAATCTCATTTGCGTAATGCACAAGGGACAAATAATGGAAAGAGGAACCCACAAAGAACTCATGCAATTGAGCGGCAGGTACAAAAAACTCCACAATATGCAGATGTTTTAATGCATAATAGAATAAGCAGCCCCCGGGATTTTGTGTCATAAAGCACTGCCAGCCTGAACCAGGAGATCGGCCAGATGAATTGTTTTTACAGGAAGCTTATTTTTTGTGATGTAACTTTGGATATTCAATAAACAGGAAGCTTCGGTGGAGACGATATATTCTGCTCCGGTCTGAAGTGCATTTTCCACTTTCTGTTCAGTCATGGCGGCAGATATGGCGTGAAATTTGGCAGCAAAAGTTCCGCCAAAACCACAACAGGTAACGGTATCTTTCATCTCAATCAGATTCAGTCCTTCCACCTTTTCAAGCAAGAGCCTGGGTGCTTCCCAGATGCCATACTCCCTGAGTCCGGCACACGAATCATGAAAGGTAACGGTATGGGGGAAATAAGCACCCAAATCAGATTTTTTCAGGATGTTCACCATAAAATCGGAGAATTCGAAAAGGCGTTTGGAAATATTCTCCGATTGCTCATGCAGGAGAGCATCCTGTTCAAAAAGTTTCCCGTAATAATTTCTCACAAAACCACTACACGATGCTGAAGGGGAAACAATGAACCTTTCACCGGAGAAATCAGAAAGCCATTTACGGGCCATTTTCAGGGTTTCATTCCAGTAACCGCTGTTAAACGAAGGCTGCCCGCAGCAGGTCTGTTCCGGATTATAAAAAACAGTGCAGCCTGAACGCACCAGAATTTTCTCTACACTTTTTGCTGTCTGCGGATAAAGCTGATCGATAAAACACGGGATAAAAAGCTCAACTTCCATGGGCAATGCTTAAAATGGGAAAAACCAAAAAAAGCTGCATTTCTGCAGCTTTTTTGCACGGGAGGAGAGACTCGAACTCCCGACACCTGGTTTTGGAGACCAGTGCTCTGCCAACTGAGCTACACCCGTGTTTATTTGGCGACTGCAAATATAATAATTCATTCGAAAATACCTAACCTGTAGTATCCGGAAATTTTAAAGGAATGGTCCACTTTCCGGATTATTTCACAAAAAAAGAACCTTAAAAATAGCAGGGACAGACACAAAAAGAAGAATTGCCGAAAAAGTTATTAACATTAGTCCCCAATAAAAAAACCACCAGGATTACCTGATGGTTTTTTTTGCGGAGAGAGAGGGATTCGAACCCC
>CAYTDH010000437.1:0-4055 GCA_964436325.1 uncultured Tangfeifania sp. | reverse complement strand
AAAAGACAGACTTATACGGAGGGCTGCCTTTTCGATAATGAACCATAAAACTTATTCTTAATCAATCACTAAATATCAGCTTGTTTAATGTGTTAGCAAAGTTCCAATGCATGAAATTTAGTTTAGTAACCATAAAGATGTTTAATTTATAAGTATAAACAGTAAACAAAATATTTTGTTTATTTTGTCAGGCAATATTATTGAAAAAAAATGTTAAACGTTAGGAAATATGATTGCATAAAAGGAGGTATCAACACTCAAGGTGCCGGCATTACTGCTAACGTTTTCCTTACAGCCCAAAATACCGTATTTTTTTCTTTGCGAGCACCCCTTATGGAAGCCCTTATTTTACGTTATCAGATCAGGAGTTCTGATGTTATGGCCCATTCCACAGGAAGAGATTCAGGCCAATGACGGAATTTCCGATGCACAGAATAATCAGATGGGAACCCTTCCTGTAAGTGATCCGGTTTCCACTGCAATAGCCAAGTCCGGAGTTATGGATTCCTATTCATTACCTGGTTTGGAGAAAAGTACTTCAGGCTTTTCCAAAGCAACCCGGTAATTTATTAACCATATAATTAAAGAAGGTTGTCCCTGGCGGGGCAACCTTTTTTTTTGCAAAAAAATACTTAATATCTTTCTGAAACCATTGATTAAATACTGTTTTTGGGTATTTTTTGCTATTTTCAAATTTTTGTGTTGTTGGACAAATGCTTAGTTTATGAAAAACAGTTTACATCTCTTGTTTATTTTGTTTTTGATGTTTGCCTTTTCTGTTCAGTCACAGATCATTTCTGTTTCAGGTGAGGTGACAGACAGTAAAAATGGCCAGCCGCTTGCCGGAGTGGCGGTAAGAATAAAAGGAACCTCCATTGGGACTGTGACCAACAGTGATGGAATTTACAAATTGAATGTTCCTTCAGATGCTCATTCCCTTTTATTCTCTTTCGTCGGAAAAAAAACCATTGAAAAGACCATCGACCAGCAGATTATAAATGTTTCCCTTGAAACCGATATTTTGGGGGTCGATGAGGTGATGGTGGTAGCGTATGGAACTACTGAAAAAGAACATTTTACCGGCGCTGCGAGCACGGTCAGTTCCCAACGCCTTGAACGGTTTCAGACTGCAGGATTTACAAAAAATATTCAAGGCATTGCTTCAGGCATCTGGTCGAACAGTGGTCTTGGTCAGCCCGGGGAAGAGGCGGATATTCGCATCAGGGGATTGAGTACTTTTTCGGAAGCTGGTCCGCTCATTGTTTTGGATGGATTTCCTTTCGACGGACCTTTGAACAGTATCCCTAACGCTGATATTGCTTCACTGACCATCCTTAAAGATGCCTCAGCCACAGCTTTGTACGGCTCACGTGCCGCCAACGGCGTTATTCTGATCAACACCAAACAAGGGAAGCCCGGGACTGGGCAGATTCATTTTGGGGTAAGGTATGGTTTTTCGGGGAAGGCCATGCCGGATTACCGTCAATTAACACGTTCGGAGTATTACGAACTGCAATGGGAAGGGCTGAAAAACAGGTTGATTTCAGGCGGTATCTCTCCGGAGGAAGCCGGAATTCAGGCCAGCCAGCAAATTATTCAGAGACTGGGAGGTTACAATGCCTATGATGTTCCGAATGATCAGGTTGTTGGCCCTGATGGTAAATTCAACCAGGGAGCACAACCTTTGTGGGATGACAATTGGAATGATGAGCTCCTGGAAACGGAGGAAAGGAAAGAGATTGTTTTTAATGTTCAGGGCGGAAATGAAAGGACCCGTTTTTTTCTTTCGGGAAATTTGCTGGATGCCGGTGGGATTGTCAAAGCTTCCGATTTCAAAAGGTATTCAGTGAGAGCCTCGGTCAACCATCGTTTTAATCGCCGGATTCGACTGGGGGCCAACCTCGGCGGCTCGCTGTCGGAACAAAATTTTCCTGTTTCATCCGGAACTTCCTATTTGAATCCTTTTTTCTTTGTAAGAGAAGTCGCCCCCATTTATCCTGTTTATTTATATGACCAGGAGGGGCAGTTGCAAACCGATTCTGAAGGAAATAAATTGTACGATTACGGAACTGCATTTGGCCGGGCACGGATGGTTGCTTCAAATGTAAATCCACTGGGCACCATTAAACTGGACCAAAGATTATACCGCAACGATGTTTTTAACCTGCGGTCGTACGCCGAATTCTTACTGATTGATGGATTGTCTTTTAAAACCTCTTTTGCTGCTGATTATACTAATCAGAGTGGGATAAATCATGAGAACAGGCAATTTGGAAGCGGGCAAAATTTTGGAGGAAAAACACACCGGCTTGCCAACCGGACCTTTTCATATACTGCCAACCAAATGCTGACTTTCCAAAGAACATTTGGGGAACACCAGTTGAATTTGCTTGTGGGGCATGAGAATTACCAATACCAATACAATAATCTTAATGCTGAAAGAAGCGGTTTCCCTTTTCCCGGCCTGGTGGAACTGGATGCTGCTGCCACTTCCGAAGGTTCTGGTTCCTATGAAGATAATTACCGGCTGGAGAGTTATCTCGCCCGGGCAGACTATGTTTTCAGGGATCGGTACTTTTTCAGCATAAATGTCCGTCGTGATGGCAACTCAAGATTTGGGGAAGCTGTTCGGTGGGGTAATTTCTGGGGGGGCGGAGCCGCCTGGATGATATCACGTGAATCATTTCTTCAGGACCGGGACTGGTTGAATACCTTGCGTCTGAAATTAAGTTACGGGGAGCAGGGGAATGACCAAATTGGCTCTTACTATGCCTATCAGGGGCTTTACCAGACCGGAATCAATAACCTCAATTATCCGGGAATGCTTGCCAGTCGTCTTTCCACTCCGGACCTTACCTGGGAGTCTTTAAAATCTACAAATATCGGTGCTGAAATGAAATTTCTTGACCGGTTTGCCATTCAATTCGATTATTTTATAAGAAAGAATGACGATTTACTTTTCGAAAAACCACTGCCTCCTTCCACTGGATTTTCTTCTGTGGATGCCAATATTGCCCGTGTTTCGAATACCGGTTTTGATTTGGAAATGAGTGGAATCCTTTTAGATACCGATGCCCTGATGTGGAATCTTGATGTGACTTTGAGCCACTTTAACAATCAAATTGAAAAACTGCCCCAGGAATTTATTATTCAGGGGGACCATCGTTGGGAAGTGGGCAAATCCATTTATGATTTTTGGATAGAAGATTATGCCGGGGTGGACCCGGAAACAGGTCAGGCACTCTGGGTTAAAAAAGTTATGGAAACAGATGAACAGGGAAATCTTGTTTTTAGCGGAGAAACGGAGACTACCGCCAACTATGCTGAAGCGGACCGTTTTTTTATGGGTTCTGCTATCCCTGACCTCCTGGGAGGAGTTACCAACTCCCTCGGATTTTTTAATTTTGATCTTTCTGTTTTTTTAAATTTTTCCATTGGAAACGATGTATTGGACAAAAGCTATCAACGGATGATGCACTCGGGGACTTATGGTATTGCCATGCATCAGGATGCAATGAATCGATGGACTCCTGAAAATACCGAAACAGATGTTCCTGTTTTAAATGGTGATCCCGAAGTGAATTTCACGTCAAGCCGTTTTCTTGTTGATGGCAGTTATTTGAATCTGAAGAATATTACGTTTGGTTATCAGGTTCCGCAGAATTTGGTTTCCTCTTTGAAGCTGGCATCGGCCCGCCTCTTTTTAACCGGTGAAAATCTGGGATTGCTAACCTCGCGGCAGGGACTGAATCCCCTGGAATCTTTAGATGGCACCAATGCTGACCAGTATTACATGATGCGGACCGTATCCATGGGTGTTGATATTCGTTTATAAACAATGAAGTGTATTTATCATGAGAACATTACCATTTTTCTTCACTTTCATCCTTTTTCTTATTTATTCCTGCGGTGATCAATATCTTGAAACACAGCCTACGAACCAGGTTTCCGGGGAAGCTGTATTTCAAACGGCCGATGGTGTCCAGACATTGCTCGATGGAGTATTAAGGGACATGCGTTCTCAGCATGGATCCCCCAATCAACACGATCAATTT
>CAYTDH010000436.1:0-4092 GCA_964436325.1 uncultured Tangfeifania sp. | reverse complement strand
CCAAATGACCAGTTGCCAAGCATTTCAAACATCGTATGGTGATAGGTATCCAGTCCCACCTCTTCCAAATCGTTGTGTTTCCCGGAAACCCGAAGGCACTTCTGAGTGTCGGCCACACGGGCCCATTTTACCGGCTCATTCCCCAGGAACAAATCTTTAAACTGGTTCATCCCGGCATTGGTAAACATCAAGGTTGGGTCTCCTTTAACAACCATTGGGGCGGAACCAACAATCTGATGCTCTTTTTCCCTGAAAAAATCGAGAAAAGCCTTTCGTATTTCTTTTGAAGTTCGTTTCATCCTAAAATTTTATTTACGGTGTTTTGTTAATTTTCAAGATTGTCGTTTAAACAAATGAATGACATAACCGTTTTTTGTTTAGTTTTGCAGTTTCTAAATGCAGTTCATAAAAAATTCTTGCAAAGTTAGAGGTTTTAATTAATTTTGCTATTTGGAGCAAACAAAAAATAGCCCATATTCTATGGTCAAAAAGAAATACAAATTTAATCCCAACAGTTTAAGTTACGAACGGGTAGGGATTTCATTCAAAGAAAAATTAGGAAAATTTCTCACTTACTTTTCAAGCAGTCTGTCCCTGGCGATCATCATGGTTGTCATTTTCCTTAATTATTATGAAACGCCGCGTTCCAAAACGCTGAAAAGGGAAAACCAGAAATTACTCACGCAATATGAGCTCATGTCGCGGGATATCGACCGCATTGAAAAAGTATTAAGGGAATTGGAAGAGCGCGACGACAATATCTACCGGGTTATTTTTGAGGCCGACCCCATTCCTTCGTCCATTCGTAAAGCGGGATTTGGGGGTGCCAATAAGTATTCTCACCTGGAAAGCCTCAATAATTCAGATTTGATTATTGAAACGGCGCGGAAGTTGGATATTGTAGCCAAGGAAACTTACATTCAGTCTAAATCATACGATGAAGTACTGAAGCTTGCCCTCAATAAAGAGAAGATGCTCGCCAGCATACCTGCCATTATGCCGGTAGCCAATGAAGATTTAAAGAAGACTGCCAGCGGTTGGGGATACCGTATTCACCCCATATATAAGGTCAGGAAAATGCATTATGGCATGGATTTCACCGCTCCTGTGGGAACGCCTGTCTATGCAACCGGAGATGGAACGGTAAGTGAACTCAAAGGGTCCAAAAGAAGCCGGTCGGGTTATGGCCTCCGAATAAAAATAGACCATGAATTTGGTTACGAAACCCTCTATGCCCACCTGAACGCTTTCAATGTAAAAAGAGGTCAGAAAGTAAAAAGGGGCGATGTAATTGGTTATGTTGGAAATACCGGAGGCTCCACTGCTCCTCACCTGCATTACGAGGTTCACCGGAACGGAAGCGCTGTCAACCCGCAATACTATTATTTCAAGGACCTTACTCCGCAGGAATATGAGCGGATGATTGCCATTTCTTCGAATATTGGTCAGACTCTCGACTAAAATTCCGTGCCCTACAAAAAACCCAACATAGAAAAGGTTTATTATTCAATTGGGGAAGTTGCCGGCCTGATAGGCGTAACCCCCTCATCGATCCGTTACTGGGAAAATCATTTTAAGGAACTGGCTCCCCGCACAAACAAAAAAGGGACAAGACTTTTTACGGTTGATGACATTGAAACGGTTAAACTAATTCATTACCTTGTAAAAGAGCGGGGCCTTACCGTTAAAGGAGCACAACAGAAATTGAGGGAAAACAGGGAAGAAACCATTCAAAACTGGGAGATAGTCCAAAAACTTGAACGGATAAAAAGGGAACTGACCGCGATAAGAGACAAAATGACAAGAAAAGATGATTAAGATTAAGGAAATAACGCATTACCTTGAAGCGATTGCACCTCCTTCACTTCAGGAATCTTACGATAATGCAGGTCTCATTGTTGGTAATCCGGAACAGGAAGTATCCGCTGCCCTGGTTACACTGGACATCACCGAAGCTGTTGTTGATGAAGCCATCCGTAAAAATGCAGGACTAATTATTGCGCACCACCCTATCATCTTTTCCGGTTTGAAAAAGCTAACCGGAAAAAATTACGTGGAACGTACGGTAATAAAAGCCATAAAAAATAACATCGCCCTTTTTGCAGCCCATACCAACCTTGATGCTGTATCCGTGGGTGTGAATGCCAAAATCTGCCAAAAACTGGGATTACGCGATTGCCAAATACTCCAGCCTGTGTCTGGTGAATTAAAAAAACTGGTTGCCTTTATTCCTTTAGAGGCAGCCGCCAAAGTAAGAGATGCGGTTTTCAAAGCCGGGGCAGGTCATATCGGGAATTACGACCATTGCGGATATAACCTCGAAGGAACAGGAACATTTCGTCCCGGTGAAAACACCAATCCTTATGCAGGAAAAAAAGGAGAAATTCATCATGAAAGCGAAATTCGTTTTGAAACGATTTTTCCTTCCTGGCTGCAGGGGAAAATTCTGCAGGCTCTTATTCAGTCACACCCCTATGAAGAAGTGGCTTATGATATTTACCCGCTGGAAAACCAATTTGACCAGGCAGGAATGGGAATGATCGGTATGCTTCCTACTCCCCTTCCGGAGAAAGAATTCCTGAACCTGCTAAAAAAGACTTTTTCTGCAAACTGCATAAAACACACCGCATTACGGGGTGAACCGGTAAGAAAAGTAGCAGTTGCCGGAGGGGCAGGATCATTCCTCTTATCTAAAGCCATTGCTGCAAAAGCCGATTTTTTTGTGTCCGGCGATTTTAAATATCATCAGTTTTTTGATGCGGAGGGGAAAATGGTGATTGCTGACATCGGGCATTTTGAAAGCGAACAATTTACTAAAGAACTTTTTTATGAACTACTTACAAAAAAATTCCCTAAATTTGCAGTCCAATTTTCGGAAGTGAACACCAATCCGGTTCATTACTTCTGAACCTAATGTTTGAATTTAAAGATATACAAACGATGAATGCACCATTTCCAAGGCAAGAAGAAAAGAACATCTCCATTGAAGACAAACTGCGCGCATTGTATGAATTACAGAGTGTGGTTTCTGAAGTCGATAAAATAAAGACCTTAAGGGGAGAACTTCCCCTGGAGGTTCAGGATTTGGAAGATGAAATTGCCGGTTTGAAAACCCGACTGGCAAACCTCGAGGATGAAATAAAAAACCTGGACACGGCAATTAATAATAAAAAAATAGCCATTAAAGATTCTCAGGCTCTTATTGCCAAATATACCGAACAGCAGAACAACGTAAGAAATAACCGTGAATTTGACTCCCTTTCCAAAGAAATTGAATTCCAAAACCTGGAGATTGAACTTTCTGAAAAAAGAATCAAGGAGTTCACAACTGAAATGACAGAAAAGAAGGAGATTATTGATGCTTCCAAAACCCAGTTGAATGAGCGCGTAGAAGATCTTGAAAGGAAAAAGAAGGAGCTGAATGAAATTACCGAAGAGACCAAAATTGAAGAAGAAAAATTAAAAGCCAAATCCGAGAAAATTGAATCATTCATCGAGCCTCGCCTGCTTACAGCCTTTAAACGTATCCGCAAAAATGCCCGCAATGGCCTTGCTGTTGTTACAATCCAACGGGATGCCTGTGGAGGCTGTTTTAATAAAATCCCCCCCCAGCGGCAAATGGACATTGCCAACCGGAAAAAAATTATCGTCTGTGAATATTGTGGACGAATCCTGGTGGACAAAGACATAAACACCATCGACGCCGAATGATTTTTTGAGCATAACGATTAAGAAAAAGCGTGGCCAGGGAATGCCATGCTTTTTTTGTATTCCTTTTGGGCTACCAACTTCCGCCGGCGCCACCGCCACCAAAGCTTCCGCCGCCAAAGCCTCCAAATCCTCCAAAATTACCTCCTCCTGACGAGAAGTCCCCAAAAGAACCCCTGCGCCCTCCTCCTCCGGCCATCAATCCCAGCGCAACCCAAAGCGGAAGGTTTTTTCCCGGGGAATAGACTCCGCGACGCCTCCCTCTTAAAACAGGAAGAATTACAAAAAGAACCAGGAAAAATAAAATTCCGGGAAATATGCCTCCCCCGCTTCGGGCAACATTTTCACGGTAATATTCTGCTGTGTATTCTCCGCGTGTGATAT